>NZ_CEYOSI010000183.1:0-7522 GCF_982879505.1 Candidatus Desulfolinea nitratireducens | reverse complement strand
TATTAAACTTTTGCCCTTTTGAGGAGGGGCAATCTACCTTTTTGCAGTGGAGTCATAGATCCTTTGGTGAAACCAAGGCTGTGCAGGGCGTTAGCTTTGATGTCCAGCAGGGCGAGATCTTCAGCTTACTAGGACCAAATGGAGCTGGCAAAACCACCACCATCTCCATGCTGAGCTGTCTGCTGCGCCCGGACGAAGGCGATGCACGTGTGATGGGGCATTCCATCACAGATGACCAGATGGGAGTCAAATCGGTGTTGGGGGTCGTCCCGCAGGAGATCGCCCTGTATGAAGACCTGACCGCGCACGAAAACCTGACTTTCTGGGGCAAGATGTACGGTCTCCGTGGCGGGGCGCTAAAAAAACGTGTGGATGAAGTTCTGGATGTGATCGGGTTGCGTGACCGCGCCAGGGAACGTGTGAGCAAGTATTCGGGCGGCATGAAACGGCGTGTCAATATCGGTGTCGCCCTTTTGCATAAACCCAAGGTCATTTATATGGATGAACCGACCGTCGGCATTGATCCGCAATCGCGCCGTAATATTCTCGATAGCGTTGTCGCGCTGAAAGATGAGGGCATGACCGTCCTCTACACCACCCATTATATGGAGGAGGCCCAGGAATTATCCAACCACATCGCAATTATGGATCATGGCCAGATGATCGCCAGTGGCACCCATGATGAATTGGTAAAGTTGGTCGGTGGGCAAACACGGATCGACCTGACGCTGAATACAGAGGCTGCCTCCGTGATGGATGCCTGGCGAGTGGTTGAGGGCGTATCACAGGTGACGGCAGAGAATGGACTGGTAACTGTATTGGTAGAAGACAGCAACCTGGCCCTGCCCCTGCTTTTTGAAAGTGCCACAAGCAGATCTGCGCGCATCACCTCTGTAGATATATTCGAACCAAATCTGGAAGCCGTCTTCCTGCATCTGACCGGTCGAGCCCTGCGAGATTGAGAAGATATCTGATGATGTGGACTTATCCAATAATTAACCACAGAGATCACCCCGGCCCGACCGGCAACGCCGGGGCGGGCAAAGAACACAGACGTGTGCCCGCAAGGGTAGAAAAGCTCTATAAAAATCTCCGTGAACTCTGTGTACTCTGTGGTAAAAAATTCATTTTTAACCCATCAAGCACGACTCTTTGGGGTCCTCAATGAAAGCACTTGATATCGCCCTCAAAGATATGCTGCGCTCATTTCGGAGCCTTTTCGCGGTCGTTTTTATGTTCGTGATCCCCTTGCTGGTGACGGGCATGTTCTATTTCATGTTCGGGAATATTGCCAGCAGTGGCGACTTTAGTCTGCCACGCACCAAAGTGATCGTCGCCAATCTGGACGAGGGCGGACCAAAATTCCAGGTCAACCCAAAGAATATCCCCGATGGTAAAAAAGCAGATTCGATGGGAGACCTGATCGTCAACATCATGGAAAGCGAGGAGATGTCGGATTTTATCGACCTCTCCTTCGCTCCCGATCCTGAGCTTGCCCGGAGCGCGGTAGACAGCCAGGACGCCCAAGTGGCGATCATTATCCCGGCTGATTTCTCCAAAGAATTCGCGGATATTTATGGTCAGGCGGAGATCGAGTTTTATCAGGACCCGACCCTGACTATTGGCCCCGATATTATCCGTTCGATCATGAATCGCTTTATGGACGGTATGTCTGGCGTCAAGATCGCGGTCAAGGTCTTTTTGGATGAGGCCCCACCGAAAGAAACTATCTTTACCGGACAGGTGGTCCAGGATTATCTCGCAGTCTCCCTGGTCGAAGAAGATGACGTGGCGACAGCATTGCTGGCGGTTCGCCCGCCCTCCGGTCAACCGGTAAATGAAGAGGAGGAAAGCCAGAATTTACTGGTGACGATCATTAGCCCGATCATGGGCGGCATGATGATCTTTTACGCATTCTTCACCGGCGCATCCACAGCCCAGAGCATTCTCAAGGAAGAGGAGGAGCGCACCCTGCCGCGACTTTTCACCACGCCCACCTCTCAAGCGACCATCCTGAGCGGAAAACTGCTTTCCGTATTTCTGACAGTTTCGGTGCAAGTCATCGTTCTGCTCGTGGCCGCGCGCCTGATCTTCACCATTCATTGGGGAGAGCTGCCCTCTACCTTCCTGATGGCCCTGGGAATTATATTCAGTGCCTCCTCATTTGGCGTTTTCCTCAATTCATTTCTCAAAGATTCAAAACAGGGTGGGGTGCTCTTTGGCGGCGTTCTGACCGTGACCGGCATGCTCGGCATGATCAGTATCTTTGCCATCAATTCCCCTGCCGCGGCCAAACTCGGGAACTCCGTTTCCCTGCTGGTGCCTCAGGGTTGGGCTATCCGTGCCCTGATGCAAACCATGAACGCAGAACCGATTTCAAATGTATTGATCACCACCCTCGTCCTGCTCCTGTGGAGCGTGGCCTTCTTCGCCATCGGTGTGTGGCGTTTCAATAAAAGATTTGCATAGGAAGCCGCCATGATTCGAATTTTCGACATCGCCCTCAAAGACCTGATGCAGCTCATACGCGATTTCAAAACCTTTATGTTTCTGTTGCTGATGCCGATCCTCTTCACCCTCCTGTTTGGATTTGCTTTCGGCGGGTTTGGCAGCGGCGGAGAAGGCGATTCCCGCCTGCCGGTTGGCCTTCTGAATGAAGATGATCGCTGGGTCAGCAATTCACTGCGCGATCTGTTGGCAGATTCGGATATTGTACGACTACACGAAAACATCTTTCTGAGCGCCTCAGACCTGGACCTGATGGTTGCTGAGGGGGAACTGGCGGCGGCTGTCATCATCCCGAGAGGTTACAGCAAAGCAGTTTGGGCCGATAAATCCGCCCAGTTGATCGTCATCGCAGATACCAACACCTCCGCCTGGATAACCATTGAAGCAGAATTATTGACCCTCGCCAGCCGCCTGGACGGGGCTGCCCGCACCGCCACCATCATGGATAAATATGCCGGAAAACGGATCCCCTTCCAATATGGTTTTGAAGAAACGCTGGAAGCATGGGAAGATCCCCCCATCTCCATCGTTGAAACAACGAGCAGCGTGGTCAAGGAAACCGACGACGGGATCGCCTCTCTCGCCCACACCGCCCCGGGAATGATGCTCCAATTTGCGATCGCCGGATTATTGACCGCGGCCTCAGTCATAGTCACCGAAAGAAAATCACGCACCCTCCAGCGCCTGTTAACCACATCTGTGCGCCGGATCCAGATCCTCTTTGGTCATTACCTGGCTATCTTCGCGCTGATCTTTACACAATTCACCACCCTGATCTTATTTGGGCATTTCTTCCTGAAGATCGACTATCTGCGCGTTCCCGAAGCGACTTTTTTAGTCGCCTTTACCTCTGCCCTATGCATCGCCGCGATGGGCTTGTTGATCGGGATCATCGCCCGAAACGAGGAGCAGGCGATCTCATTCTCTCTGATCCCCATGTTCGTCCTTTCAGGCCTGGGCGGTGCCTGGATTCCGCTGGAGTTCACCGGCGAAACCTTCAGCGCGATCGGGCATATCTCGCCGGTCGCCTGGGCGATGGATGGATTCAAAAATATCAGCGTACGCGGCTTTGGGTTGGACTCGGTTTTAATCCCGGCTGGAGCCCTGACCGGGTATGCGGTCTTATTTTTCATCCTGGCTGTGTGGCGGTTGAGTGCCGCTGAAGAAAAATAAAGTAGACTTCACAAAAATCCCTTTTGACAACGATCCAGCCACCGGAAGTATTTATGCAAGAGGTCTACTGGTTTTTTATATCCCATACCTATTGATATTCAGATAAACTGGTTATGAGCGTCCCGCAGGTTTATGTTCATTTAAAATCTAAATCAAGGGAACCTGCGGGACGGTTTACCTAGAAACTGTCTGAAAAATTTCTAAATCTACCTGCTCACCACAGATACCCTTTCGGACACACGTAAACACAGATGAACGCTGATTCTTTGGATGAATGCCTCGAGGAAATGCCTTTCCAATCTTTTTTATCTATGTTCATCTGTGGTTAAAAAGGGTTTTCAGACACCCTATAGAGGAAATTAACCAACTTAAGTGAACATCAATAATACAGGGGTTACGCATGAAAATGTGTTTTGTGGCAAAAAATCTTCGGTGCGGACTAAAAGTCCTGCCTCAGACCATGAAAGTCGAATAAATTCGACTCTTTTTTAGCCCGGAGGACTTCCACGCTTTGAGGCAGGGATTTATCCCGCACCGTTCTCGTTGTTTTCTGGAGATTTTTCTTGAAAAATGAAATTTTCTGTACTAAAAAGCATTGTTTTATATCCTAAAAATTTCATGCGTAAGCCCTGTAATAATGAAACAAATCTTGTATTTAAAAGAAGAAAGGTTCACGAGTTTGCGAACCTTTTATGACACTTTGGAGTAATCGCAGAGCAGGGATTGATCTCTTTACCCAATCGCAAGCCCCATAATTCTATGGGCGTCCCTATCAGGGTACTTGCTCACGGAGGACCAAATTTCCTTGCCAATAAATTTTTAAAAAAGCGGCGACAACCAATGGGTCAAAATGTCTGTCAACGCCTTTCATAATTATGGCAAGAGCTTCTTCTTCTGACAAGGCGACCCGATACGGTCGTTCGTTAATTAAGGCGTCCCATACATCGATGACGGCGAAAATCCGGGCGGCAAGCGGAATGCTATTTCCCTTCAGTCAACGATTCTTCGAGATTGAAATCCACGACCACCGTCGCTTTTGCGCGATAATCAGGCGGGAAAGCGTAATAAGCCCCCACGCCTAAGAGTGCGCCCAAAATGGAGAATAAAAGCCAAAATTTCCATGCCCGTAAAAGGCGGAGGAAATCATTTAGTGAGGGAGGGGAAAGTAACCAGTTCATATTTTTACCTACAAATCATCCACAGATTACGCAGATTGAACAGATTTTTAAAGTTTTTTCTGCATAATCTGTAAAATCTGTGGATAAGCTTACCGCGCCAAAGCTTTCTTAATTTTTCGTCTGCGTCGCCAATTCCACCAGGGAGCAACCACCTTGCGAATGATATGCTTGGCATTGATAATCGAAAAGAAAGAGCCGCCTTCACGATAATGAACGCGCATCATCTCGTTCCAGCAGTGTTTGTCGGCAGCGATGGATTTTGCATCGCTGTGCAATCTGAAATTCGCCCAATTTTCTCCGGGCAAATAGCGTAGCTCACTAATTTTCGCCAAGCGCGTCCAAAGGTCGTAGTCCATCGCAAAATAGAAACTATCGTCGAGCGGGGCAACCTTTTTCCAGAGTTCTGCTCGCCAAAAAGATGCCTGCTGCGGGATATGAACATACCCGCGCTTCAACTTCTCCAAATCCGTTTGAGCGGCGTTGAATTTGCCAAATTTAACACCCTTCTCGTCGATAAAATCACAATCACCGTAAACCAGGCCCACATCGGGATTTTCCATCAAAAACTTGACCGCTGCACTGATCGCACCCGGCTCGTAGGTATCGTCTGAGTTGAGCCACGCTAAAATCTCGCCATTTGCGCGCGCAAAACCTTTGTTGATCGCGTCGGTTTGGCCTTTATCCTTCTCAGAAACCCACCAAGCCAATTTATCAGCGTAATGCTCAATGATCTCCGCGCTGCCGTCTGTCGAGCCGCCGTCCACGACGATATATTCGATATTCGGATAATCTTGCGATAGCACCGAGTCGATTGTCGCAGCGATATACGCCGATTGGTTAAAAGACGGGGTAATGATAGAGACCAGTGGCAAGCCCCGGGTCAGGTTCGTTTCGGGTTTATTCTTCATAATCCAAACTTGTCGAGTGGACGCTTATCGCATCCACCCCATAATATTGCGCCGCGGCCTGATTGACCCAATGTTTTGCTTCAATATCAAACTCTTTCACCCCGCCCATTCCATCCAAAGGCGGGAGGGATATATTCATCATACCACTTTCTTTTTTGGATAGAATATACGCTTCGCGCGTGTCCCAAGCATCGGCATAAGTCTGAAACTCGGGGATTGTTTGGTAGGCTTGCCACGCCCCCCGCAGCGGATAAAGGGATGCCGCGACGAGCAGCAGCGTGGGCAGGATACTCTCTTTCTCGCGTGCGAAAATCAGGGCAAAAAAAGCGCCAAAAGCAAAAAGTCCGCTCGTCATCACCACGCGCGCAGGGAAACGTACCCGCTCATCAGGGAAGGAGAGCGCATAGGCGCTGGGCGCAAAACTGGCGGCAATGAGAACAAAAATAAGCAAAGGAATTAGGGCAAGCGCCCATCGAAAAATCTTTCGCCCACGAGCAATAGAGATTTCATTTGCAATTAGATACCCAATAATGACCGTAAAAAAACTGGGCAAAGGGAGCGTTTTTAAAGTGTCGATTATAAATTCGTAAGGAAAAATGATAAGGCGGCGCAGGAAAATAAGTATTTCTATAGGCGGGGCATCGGAGCGAATGGCATTTGCGGGCGTGAAAGCCATAAAGCCAAGAGAAATAAATCCGCCTAATAATGCTGCGCCAAAAAGAATCAGCACAGATTGGCGATCATATTCTTTACCGAAAAGCCAGAAGGCAAACATAATCAAAAAGAGAATGGCGATATGCAACGCCCCAACTGTTTCTGAAAGCCCACCGATGAAAAACATGGCAAATACACTGAGTAGCGCGGCAAAAAGAAGGGCTATTTTTGAACGCTGCTTTCGCAGAAAAGCGAATATGCCAGCCAGAATATAGGTAAAAAAGACAATTGGGGAAAAATAAGTGACCATCCCCGAAATCCAGTAGATGGTTTGGTAGCGGTTTGGGGCTTGTAAAATGCTCAAAAAAATTAATAAGGCGGAGATGGAGAAAAGCGCCAACTTCGATATTTTCCCGCCAAGCAGTTTATTACTCTCGATCAAGAGCCAATTTAACCCGACCACCCATAAAATAATTAGTATCGCTGAGAACCAGTGAATACCGATCCAGTCGCCGAAGGCGAAAAGGAACATATTGGTATAACGATTGGAGACGTGGAGATATTTTTCAACGCTGAGTTCTATAATCCCTTTTCCGGTGTGGAGGAGGGCGCTGTGATAATAATCATCCGCAAGGAGACGCGTGAATTTGCCCAAATAGGCGTAGAGTGTGAGGACAATCCCGCTTGTGATGGCTTGAAGTATTAAAGCAAATTTGAAGAGTTTTTCTTTTTCAATATTGAACATAATCGCCCCATTTTACCCCACAGGGGAGAATTTAATAGAAGGTTTGCGATTGTCCCAGTGCAACGCACCCTTCATAAAGCGATTTTACGGCAAAAAAGATTTGAAGGGTGCATCGCACTTTTCATATTCGAAATTACTATCGCAAATCGAAAACCAGATAGCCATCTCCTTCGACGTAGATGGGGTATTGTGCTGAGAGATAATCGCGTAAATCTACTTGCGCATCCCATTCGTCGAAATCGGTGATGAGGAAGAAATCGCGGTTTTGGGCGTTTTTGTTGAAAATTTGCGCAAACTCTTGAGGTATCATCTCAATAAAAAGGGGAAAATTGAGAGAAACGAAAGCCTATTAAATT
>NZ_CEYOSI010000182.1:4262-7534 GCF_982879505.1 Candidatus Desulfolinea nitratireducens | reverse complement strand
GTCTCGGTAATTGTCGCACCGCACATCCCGGCCAGCATCCGCATCATCTTGATGTTGTAGATCGGCATCACTCCGGGGATGATGGGAATATCTATTCCCGCAGCGCGGCAGCGTGCCAAATAATCGAAGAAATACTGATTATCGTAAAAATAATTACAGATGATATATTCCGCGCCGCGCTCAACCTTGAGTTTTAGATATTCCATATCCTTGGCCTGGCTGGCTGCATCGATATGGCTCTCCGGGTAACCTGCCACCCCCAAACAGAGATCGTAGCGGGGACGAATATATCCCATTAACTCGGAGGCATACGAGAAGCTCTCCGGGTGGGGAGTAAAATTTTCGTCACGAGGTTCGTCTCCGCGCACGACGAGGATATTCTCCACGCCGAGGGCCTGGTAATCGTCGATAACCGCTGTGATCTTATCGGGAGCAAGCCCAAATCCCGCGAAATAAGCGATCACTTCCAGTCCCTTTTCCTCTTTCAGTTTTTTGACCAGTTGCCGTGAACCCTCTCTCGTCGAGCCCCCCGCCCCAAAGGTGACCGAGACAAAATCCGGCTCAAGCGCAGCCAGCTCCTCAATCGCTTTCTCCAGATTGGCAGCGGCCTTCTCCGTTCGTGCGGGAAATAATTCAAAAGAGATCGTCGGCTCATTGCGTGACTTCCAAATATCGGTCAATTTCATTTTTATTTATCCTCCATTGAAAAAATGCTAAACACAAAGAGCACTAAGTCCTCAAAGGGAAAGTTTCAGGTTTTTCTTTTTCTTTGTGATCTTTTGCCTGCACTGTGCGCAGGCACATGTGTGTCCTTCGTGTTTAAACAGCCATTTAGGTACAGTTTTACTGCCAGAGCTATATTTGCTGTACTTCCTCATAACGGAAACAACTCACCACATGGTCGTTCACCATCCCGACTGCCTGCATAAATGCATAACAGATCGTTGGGCCAACGAAACTAAATCCGCGCTTTTTCAGATCCTTGCTCATCGCTTCAGATTCGGGGGATATGGCCAGATAATCTTTTTCAGTTTGCAAAGCATTGACGATCGGCTTACCATCGACAAATCCCCATAGATAATCGTCGAAAGAACCCAGCTCATCTTTCAAACGTAAATAAGACTGCGCATTCTTGATTGTTGAATTGATCTTCTGACGATTGCGCACGATCCCGGCATTTCCCATCAACTCGGCGATCTTCTTCTCATCATAGCGCGCCATTTTTTCTGCGTCAAACTGATCGAATGCTTCCCAGTAATTTTCACGCTTGCGCAAAATAGTGATCCAACTCAGCCCGGCCTGTGCGCCATCCAGGATCAGCTTGGCAAGGAGCTTCCGCTCATCGTGAACGGGAAGGCCCCATTCTTCGTCATGATAACGAATATAGAGCGGATCATTTGTCGGCCAGGGACATCGAATCAGGTTATCTTCCATAAACATATTCCTTGATAGGTTTTACCTCTCCACGATACACTAAAGTCGGTCCAAAATCAATAGAACTCACATCCTGATATGATTTTATCAATCTTACAAAGTCATGATTAAGCTCTATTCTTCATGTTTTTTCCAATCTTTAACTATTTCAAAAAGATCATTCAATGGCTGCAACTCTGCAATAGGCACAGCCAAATTTTTCGTGCGTGTGCGATTATATTGATAAACGCGACTACCGACAGGCAACTCCCTAGCCTTCTGTCGAAATGCTTTCCGCGTCAGAAAACCCGCCAGGATCACATCCATCCCATAAACCCAGATATTCCCCCAATCATGCGGGGCGATCAGGTGAGTTTCCTCCAGCACAGGGCTGTGGATGCCAACCTGTCCACCGGGCATCTTGTCGACGTGGACGTAAGCGAGCGTGTGGAAGCCTGCTTCCGTTTCCATTCGTTCTCTCGGCTTGAGGGTGATCTTCTTCGAAAGGAATTGTCGTTCAGCATCCTGCCCGCCCAACTCGACGATGAGAGTCTCCTCGCAATCGCTCTTCAGGGCCAGCATCCCAAGCGAGCGCCAATGGTCAGGTTTTGCCCAATTTTTGGGCATGGTGTGGATCAGGTGCAGCGGATTCCCCGCTTCGCTGGCTTTGGCCATCTCTGCCTGTGATGCGGCCTGCAACCCCGTCAGGAAGGCGAAGATATATACGTCGCTGTTCTTGTGTCCCGCTGAAACAAATTGATCGGAGGGGATCAACGCCGAGGCCCCCAGCAGCAAGCCCAGATCACGGTTGAGGTCGCTGATCTGTTTCTTGCGGGTGATCATAAATGATTTCAGATCACAACGATGCCCGCCGAGTGAGACGTCATATTTATCCGGATCGGTGAAAGGAGTGGCACCTTTCACATCGAAGGGAATCCCCTGCTCGCCAAGATGGCGGCGAAAAGCCAGCTCCACCGCGATCCCGCCGACGATCCGCCGCAGCCGTTTGGCATCCGAGCCGCCCATCCGATTGTAGGTATAACGCAGCGAGCGGCAGGCATAGTCGATCCCGCCGGTCGTCAGATCGGGTGTGTAGGGGATGCGGATGAGGTCGTTTTTAAATAGCATTTTCATGTAGGAGCGACCCTTTTGGGTTTATAGAGGAAATTTCTTTTTAACGTTCATTTATGTTGAAAATTGAATTTTTCTGTGCTGCATAGCGGGTCGCCCTAGCACTGAGGGTTGATGGTGATTTACTTTCTCCGCACGGGAATTAATCCCCGTGCTACGGCACCAATGCCGGCCAAAGCCGACTAAAATCGGCTTGCTATTCAAGAATACCGAGTCCGCTTTAGCGGGCTTTGGCAATGAGCGTGGACGTTTACGTCCATGCGGTGATAATTATCAACCGCGATCCCACCGGTCGTCAGATCGGGTGTGTAGGGGATGCGGATGAGCATTCGAGTCTTTCTCCGCACGGGAATAAATTCCCGTGCTATCTGCCAAAGCCCGCTAAAGCGGACTTCCAACTTCCGTTTCCCAATTATCCCTCTTCATCCGCGTAAATCCGCCTTATCCGCAAAACCTGCACTGAGCACCGTCGAAGTATCCGCGTCCCACCTCACCGGGCTGGAAAATCCCGCCTCTACTCCCAATGCCCAAATAACAAATCCCTAATCTTCCTTCCTAAACTGCAAACAATAATGATGGAAGGTATTGCTGACCCAGGCATTCCCCATCCCATAGGGTGCAAGGCGCTGGTTATCCTGCATCCAGATCTTCTCATCTTTGAGCGTATAAACCTTCCCCAACTCGCGCCCAATATCCCAGGCCAGTGGGTAGATCTTGCCACCCTTCTT
>NZ_CEYOSI010000182.1:0-4252 GCF_982879505.1 Candidatus Desulfolinea nitratireducens | reverse complement strand
TGACGATGATCGTTAAATAAGCTCTTTCTCGCATCAGTGGCTTTAGCCCAGCATAAATGCCCACCAATTTCTCCAAAAACTCCTCATAATCGGGCATATTCCCCACATCATTTGGGTCGTCTGAATAGACCACATCCAGCTCGGATTCGGTACGGCGTTTCTTTTGTGTCTCCGAGCCGCGCGCGTGGAGCATATCCCAGTAGGGCGGGGAGGTGATCAGATAGTCGATTTCCGGGATGGAATAATTTAATGCCTTGGCAGCATCCCCATTGATCACCTCGGCGGTCAGATTTGTGTTCTGGCGGGTCTCCGCTAAAGCTGCTTTTTCCTCGGCAACAACCTCTTTCGCGATCTGCGCGTATTTGGAGTTCAACTCGATCCCATAAGAGTGGCGTCCACTACGCAAGGCAGCAACGAGCGTGCTCCCCGTTCCCACCATCGGATCGAGAACGGTCGCGCCCTCTTTGGTGAAAAATTCGATGAATTCCTGGATCAGGGTCTCAGGGTATTTCGCAGGGTGTCTCAAGACGCCTTTTTTGCGCCGTGGTGGATTATGGATGAACCAGGATTTCTGGAACTTCAACCAGGTTTTGTTGTCGAGGTCGTTCATGCGATTTTTATAGGCCATGTTTTCTTTAGTCCTGTTGTACTTGGTGAAGATGAGGACGTAAAAACGTGAATCGTGAAAAGTGAATCACGCATCACTCGTCTCACTTCACGGTGATCGCGTACTCGTTGGCACCGGTGTTTGCGAGGGTGTCATCGTTGGAGTCGGGCTGGCGTATGCCACTGATTGTACAACCAAATCAGAAAATGTGACCGTCATCGCCGTCTCTCCGGCAGATTGGGCGAATACTCCCAGCGTACCAATCTCAAGATTAACATCGACCGCCGTGAATTGGTGACGACCATTCAAAAAGAATCTCATTTCAGGTCCCACAGCCCAAACACCAAGCCGAACATCGCCGGGAGATCCGGGGGGCACATCTCCGCTGGGGAGTGGCGGATGAATCACTCTGGCGCGTTCCAGGCTCATTCGGTCGAGGCGGACGGTCCCATCACAGGCAAGCGCATATCGGTAGGCTGCCGCATTATTCGCCCGAAAAAGAAGCCCATACGAGTCGCCGCCTCTGCAAAGCGCGGGATGTGCGCTGATCTCAGCATAAAAATTTGTCAGCAGGGGTTCATTGCGCAGGCTGATCATATAAATTTGGGGCTCTTTCACAGCGATGGTAATCCGGTTGCGGCTTACACTGATATTGCCTTGGTCGGAGGTGATCGTATTCCATGCGGCTCCCGATGCAAAATCGTCTGTGGCGAGGGTTTCTCCCAGGCCGGGCAAATAGACTGGAGTCGCACTGGGGGGCTGGACGAGGTGCGGCGTAAGGGTAGCTGTGGGAGGAAACCATTGCACGGTCGCGGTTGGGGATAGGGCTGGCGTCTCTGAAACGGGGGCAAGCGGAGTTACAGTCTGGGTCGGCGCGCAGGATGTCAGGGCGATGAAAATGACGAGGGGCAAAACCCAGATGGGAGCGAGAGGATGTGTTGATTTCATAAAATGCGATAGGAGAAGAACCCGTTCCCTTAAAGGGAACGGGTTCTTTGTTGAAAAAATATTATTCGTATCGTTTCCGGATATTGGGAACGAGATAGTCGCTAAAAGCGTGCTCAGCGTCATAGGCAGGCTTCCAACCCCAATCACGGCGAGCGGCGTCATCGTTCATATCAATCGGCCATGAATCAATAATACGTTGACGACTGATATCGGGTGAATAGGTGATATCGGCATCGGGAAAATGTTTTTTGACATGGGCTGCAAATTCTTCTGCGCTCAAGCTGAAGGCGGTGATATTGTAAATTTGGTGAGAGAGATTTTCACGAGGCGCAGCAGCCAATTGGATCAAAGATGTAACAGCGTCGGGCATGGCCATAAAGGAGATCGCGGCATCTTCGCGGACGAAGGAGGCATAAGGCTTACCCTGTGCAGCAGCATGGAGCATCTCGGGACCGTAATCGCTGGTTCCCCCACTGGGAACAGTAAAAGCTGAGATCAGGCCGGGAAAGCGTACGCAGCGAAAATCAAGCATGGCGGGTTCGTTTTCAGATAGTTGCTTGTAATTATTGCTATAGTAGATACCGAGGGTTTCACCATAAAGTTTATTACAACCATACATGGTGATGGGTTTATTCCATTCCCATTCCTGGGGACGCGGATTTTCAGCCTTATTTTCCAGCGACCCCATACCAAATGCAGCCACAGAGCTGGGGAAGATAAAAATGACTGGTTCACTTTTCCATTCAGATTGCTCGGCGGCAAGCTGGAGCAACCTCATCGTTCCTCCAACGTTGACATTATGCGCCAACATCGGGGAATATTCCGCTCTGGTTGAGAGCAGTGCTGCCAGATGGTAGATATGAGTAATATCGTATTCACTGACCAAACGATCAAACAGCGATTGATCGAGGATATCGCCAACGATATGCTGAACCTTCGCATCCAGTTCAGGCGGCAAAGGCCGGATATCCATACTGATCACATGATTATTATTCTGCTCGGCGAGTCTTTCGACAAGGGCCTGCCCAACTTCGCCAGCCGCACCGGTGATTAGAATTGCTTTACGACGCATTATTCGGTCTCCTTCAAGAAAATAGGGGAATACTTTTATTGTAAGGAAGATAAGCAAAAATATCCAGTGTCAAAAATCCTTTATAAATAATATGCAAGGTGAAATTGAACCACCTATAGTATAATTTTTTCGGCTTTAAATATCTTGTTTTTTTTCGCTGGAGGATTAATGGCTGAAAGAAAAATTCGTGTCCTGGTCGCCAAACCGGGCTTAGATGGACACGACCGAGGGGCAAAAGTTGTCGCGCGGGCGCTGCGCGACGCGGGCATGGAGGTGATCTACACGGGTCTGCGTCAGACACCCGAGATGATCGCTGAAGCTGCCCTGCAAGAGGATGTGGATGTAATTGGTATCTCCATTCTCTCCGGAGCGCATATGGCACTTGTCCCACGCATTTTGGAATTGATCAAGGCAAACGGGCAGGAGGATGTGAAGCTCTTTTTGGGCGGCATTATCCCAGACGATGACATTGCCCAACTTAATAAAATGGGCGTAACGGGGATTTATGGACCAGGAGCATCCACCGAAGACATTGTCACTGAAATCCGCACCGCTATACAGAAAAGAGCTTGAGATGGTCTTTATGAGCCTATCTCAAGCTCTTTTGAATCAAGATCGTCTTGCGCTCTCGCGGTTGCTGACTCATGTAGAAAATAATAGCGAAGAAGGGCGAAAGGCCCTGGATGAACTTTACCCTCATACAGGAAAAGCCCATCTGATCGGAATCACTGGCGCACCGGGGACGGGAAAATCAACCCTCGTTAATCAATTAGCCCTGCAGTACAGCAAAGAGGGAAAAAGGGTTGCCATTCTGGCCGTTGACCCCTCCAGCCCTTTCACCGGTGGCGCTGTCCTTGGTGACCGTGTGCGGATGCGTGACCTCGCAGGAGACCCGAATGTCTTTATCCGCTCAATGGCCTCGCGTGGATCGCTTGGTGGTCTCGCCCAGGCGACGGCATCCATGGTGCAGGTTTTCGACGCGGCAGGCTTCGACCTCATCCTGATCGAAACCGTTGGCGCTGGCCAGGCCGAAGTGGATATTGCCAGACTCGCCCACACAACCCTCGTTGTGGAAGCACCCGGTTTGGGCGATGATATTCAGGCGATCAAGGCGGGCATTCTCGAGATCGCAGATATTCTTGTGGTCAACAAAGCAGACCGTCCCGGCGTGGAAAATTCCGAACGGGCCCTCAGGGGGATGCTGGATATGGCGCACCCCACCCAGCGCGTTTTCCATCATCACGGGCAGAGAATGGTTGTCCCGGCGCAGACGCCCAAAGCCGACGATCCACTTTGGATACCAGTCATAAAACGCACTGTGGCCAAGGATGGGGTTGGGATCACAGATTTGGTTGAAGCGATTGAAGATCACATTACATTTCTACGTGAAGGAGGAGAGTGGGCCGCTCGTGAGCGAACCCAGCTTCAAACCACGTTCGAAACGCTCCTGCGAGATAATTTGTTTGCACGCTTTTTGGATGAACTTTCCCCTGAAATTTACGAGGAAACACTATCCAATATTATGCTTCGAAAGCAATCCCCATGGAGTGCGGCAGAAGCCTTGTTGGACAGGAGAAGAGCATGATCTACGGAGAACGGATCCGCTTTCGGGGGGTTGAACGGGA
>NZ_CEYOSI010000181.1:0-7606 GCF_982879505.1 Candidatus Desulfolinea nitratireducens | reverse complement strand
TTGGAGAATTGATGCCGATCAACTATTCAATTATTAAAGTGTCAGGTGGCTAGATTTCTATTAGTCTTTATGAAATTTTTCCTGCAGCAACAGGCCCTCAGCACGCGTCTGTTGATCATTTCCCAGTTTCCACCCTTTTTCGATTTATATTACTCTCTTCTCGCAGCTTGAGTATTCTTCACCGCTGGAAATTTTTATACAATGTTGACAACCTGATACAATGCCCCGTATAATGAAAGCCTGCGTTTTAAATAACACCTTATCAGAAGGAGGAAGAACGAACAATATAAACAAAGAAGAAATCTCATTTATTCAACAGCACGTTCATTTTGATGGACAGTGCCCCTATTCACCAATCTCCCGTAAGGAGGAGAAATAATGAAGAATAAAACCCTATACTTGCTATTCGCGGCAGTTCTCGTCGCCAGCTTAGTATTGGCCGCTTGTACCCCAGCAGCAACAGAAGCACCCGCCCCCGCTCCTGAAGAGCCGGCACCCGCTCCTGAAGAACCAGCCCCCGCTCCTGAAGAGCCGGCCGAGCCCGTTGGTCCTTGTGACTACGGTGGAAAGATTGAATCAATCGTAGCGGTTGATGCATATACTGTTGATTTTAACATGTGCAGCCCTGATCCCGCCTTTCCTCAAAAAGCTGCTTTTACCCCCTTCGGTATCTATGCTGAAGAGTGGTTAGCTGCGAATGCCAATGAAGCAAATCAGGAAACCCTGCTTTCAGCTCCTGTCGGCACCGGCCCCTTCATGCTTGACACTTGGGCACGTGGCGAGAGCATTACTTTCAAAGCTTATGACGGCTATTGGGGTGACGCACCTGCTTACGACACCCTGGTATTCCGCTGGGCAACCGAAGGCGCGCAGCGCTTGCTCGAGCTTCAGTCTGGTACAGTTGACCAGATCACCAACCTAAGCGTTGAAGATTACGATACGGTTAAGGACGACGCCAACCTGCAATTCCTGCCGATTGCCAACCCCAACGTGCTTTACCTGGCAATGACCAACACCTTCGCTCCCTTCGATGATGTCAAGGTTCGCCAGGCGATTGCTATGGGTATTGATCGCCAGCGCATTGTAGACAACTTCTATGCTGAAGGTTCAGTAGTTCCCACCCACTTCACCCCCTGCAGTCTTCCCAATGGTTGTGTCGGTGATGCCTGGTACGATTTCGATGCCGCAGCCGCCAAGGCAATGCTGGCTGACGCTGGTTACCCCGATGGCTTCGAGACCACAATCTATTATCGTGATGTCTTCCGTGGCTATCTGCCGGAACCCGGTCTGGTTGCTGTTGAATTCCAAACCCAGTTGGCTGATAATCTCGGCATTACCGCTGACGTCATTGTAATGGAATCTGGTGAATTCATCGATGAGTCCACACAGGGTAACCTGGATGGTTTCTACCTTCTCGGTTGGGGTGCTGACTATCCTCACGTGACCAACTTCCTGGACTTCCACTTTGCTGAATCGAATCCTCAGTTCGGCGACCCGCATCCTGAGATCTATGAAACGCTTCAAAAAGCTTCACAGATTGGCGATGTCGCTACAGCCGAACCCCTCTACGTTGAGGCCAACAATGCCATCCGCGAACTGGTTCCCATGGTTCCGATTGCCAACGGTGCTGCTGCATCTGCAGCCCTGGCTACTGTTGATAACGCCCATTTCCGTCCCTTTGGCGCCCCGCTCTTTGCTAAAGTCGATCCCGGCAAGGACACCTTTGTCTTCATGCAGAATGCTGAACCTATCAGCCTGTTCTGCCAGGACGAGACCGACGGCGAATCACTGGCTCCCTGCCAGCAGGTTGTAGAAACTCTGTTGGCTTACGCGATTGACTCCGGCGAAGTTGTGCCTGAATTGGCCACTGGTTGTACGGCTAACGAGGATGCGACTGTCTGGACCTGCACCCTTCGTGAAGGCGTCACATTCCACGATGGCACCCCCTTTGATTCCAGCGATGTCGTTGCTTCATGGTATGCTGGTATTGACGCAGCCAACGCAAATCACATTGGTAACACAGGTGCGTTTGAGTACTATTCGTACCTCTTTGACGGCTTGATGAACGTAGAGGAATAATTCTTCTATTGCCATCTAGCTCGTAGCTAACAACAACGCGAGATGGCGCGGCACCAACAGGTGCGTGCTGTCTCGCGTTGTTCTTTTGCCATCATCACAATTTATTTCAGGTAGGTTTGCTTATGACACAATACGCAATTCGCCGCATTTTATACTCAATCCCGGTAATATTCGGGATTCTGGTTGTTACCTTTATCATGGCGCGCGCAATTCCAGGGGATCCATGCAAAGCAATGCTTGGTGAAAAGGCCTCCGCAGAAGTTTGTGAACGCTTCAATCGTGAACAGGGTCTTGACAAGCCTATCCCGGTTCAATTTGGGGTTTATATGAAGAATATTTTCTCTGGCGATTTTGGCGATTCCATTCGCTACAGCCGTCCCGTAGCAAAAATTCTACTTGAACGTCTCCCCACCACCATTGAGCTTGGACTTATCGCTCTTATTCTTGCTATCATGGTCGGTATCCCTGCAGGGGTGATTGCCGCTGTTCGTCGCAACACAGCAGTAGATGTTGGGGTAATGATCGCTGCCAATACAGGGGTATCAATGCCTGTATATTGGCTGGGATTATTACTCGCATATCTTTTTGCTCTAGTCCTCAAAGATACTCCCTTTTGGTTACCACCGTCTGGGCGAATTTCCGCCGGCTTGTCGGCTACTCCATTTTTTGAAGTTTTTCAATGGGGCATTGTAGAAGGCTCGGGCATATATAATTTTCTGGAATTCTTTGCCAATATGTATATTTTCAACTCCATCATTTCAGGAAACTGGGAAGTCCTCGGCGACGTGATTAAGCACCTAATTTTGCCTGCAGTAGCCTTGAGTACCATTCCACTGGCAATTATCGCTCGGATGACTCGCTCCAGTATGCTGGAGGTTCTCCGCCAGGATTATATTCGCACAGCCCGAGCCAAAGGATTGTTTGAACGTTTTGTAATTTTAAAACATGCCTTTCGGAATGCATTGCTGCCTGTCATTACTATCATCGGTTTACAGGTTGGGACACTATTTGCAGGTGCGGTACTTACGGAAACAATTTTTGGATTTGCAGGGGTCGGGCGGATGCTCTTTGAGGCTATCACTGCCCGTGATTTCCCTATCGTGCAAGGATTTACAGTTGTCATTGCAGTTGGCTATGTCGCTGTCAACCTTTTAGTTGATCTTTCCTACGTTTTCATTGATCCCCGCATAAGATTGGACTAAAGACAATGACAACCAAAATCGAACTTCTCCCCAATGATTCAGCTACAGATTATCGCACAAACTCGTTGTTCCGATTAACTATGCGCAGGATAGTCCGCCAACGCTCGGCAATTATTGGCGGAACGATTTTACTCTTCCTGGTTTTGGTGGCAATCTTTGCTCCGGCGATTGCTCCATTTGACCCCAATTTCGTCTTAATTGGACACGAAGACATTAAAAGGCGTTCTGATCCCTGCATTCACCTGCTGGGTTGTCCAGAAGATCAACCCCAGCATATTCTCGGTACAGATGGTAACGTTCGCGATGTCTTTAGTCGTGTCGTATTTGGCACACGCATTTCGCTCATGATCGGCTTTACCACAGTTGGATTTGCAATCCTGGTCGGGACACTGCTTGGTTCATTGGGTGGCTTCCTTGGCGGCTGGATAGATAATCTCATCATGCGCATCATGGATGTGCTGCTCGCTTTTCCGTCTCTACTTCTTGCCATTGCTATTGTCGCAGTTCTGGGGCACGGATTGCAAAACGCGTTACTCGCCATAGGAATCGTTTCAATTCCAGTATATGCCCGCGTGGTTCGCGCCAGCGTTCTCTCTGTAAAAGAACAGGAATTTGTTTCGGCATCACGCGCGCTAGGTGGTTCTCCAATGCATGTTCTTTTCCGCCGAATTCTGCCCAACGCTATCCCTCCGCTAATCGTACAAGGTACGCTCGGCATTGCCACAGCAATTCTTGATGCAGCTGCCCTCTCCTTTCTCGGTTTGGGTGCACAACCTCCAACAGCAGAATGGGGCACAATGCTTGGTACGGAACGGAATCAGGTATTCACTGCGCCACATTTGGTTTTCTACCCTGGTCTGGCAATTATGATTACTGTACTGGCATTCAACCTTTTGGGTGATGGGCTTCGCGATGCGATTGACCCACGACTTAAAAACTAATCGGATGGAGATTGAAACGTGACAAATAATACAACTCAAACTCTCTTAGAAGTCCGAAACCTGAAAACCTATTTCTTTACTGACGATGGTGTTGTTAAAGCTGTCGATGGGGTTGATTTTATAGTCAACTCGGGCGAAATCCTGGGCTTGGTGGGAGAATCAGGTTGCGGCAAAAGCGTAACGTCTTTCTCCATCCTGCAATTGATCGATGACCCCGGTCGAATCGTTGAGGGTGAAATCTATTTTAAAGATCGCGATCTACTCAAACTTTCTGAGCCAGAAATGGTAGGGATGCGCGGTAACCTGATTTCGATGATATTCCAACAACCACAAAGCAGCCTAAATCCCGTCTTCACTGTTGGTGCGCAAATTGCCGAAGTCTTTGAAATCCACAAGGATATTGATAAGAAAGAGGCCTGGGACGAAGCAGTCAAGCTGCTCAAATTAGTCGGCATTGCCGATGCTGAGGAAAAGGCTAAATCTTACCCTCATGAGATGTCTGGAGGGCAAGCACAACGCGTAATGATCGCAATGGCGCTGGCACTAAAGCCCGAGCTACTGATCGCAGATGAACCAACGACCGCGTTGGACGTAACGATCCAGGCTCAAATTTTAGACCTGATTCTTGGCTTGCGCGATAAAATGGGCACTTCGGTTATCCTAATTACTCACGATCTTGGTTTGATCGCAGAAACCGCAGACCGTGTTGCAGTAATGTACGCCGGGCAAATTATTGAGCAATCAGATATTGAATCTATCTTCGAGAATCCAATGCACCCCTATACGCAAGGGCTAATTGCATCTGTTCCTATTCTGGGACAAGTCCGGGAAGAGCTTAAAGTGATCCCGGGCTCAGTTCCAAACCTTGTCAATATGCCACCTGGTTGTCGCTTTGCCCCCCGTTGCCTGGCTAAGGAAGAATACACACTTGAGATTTGCAACCGGCTTGAACCAGATTTGGACAAATTTAGAGATGCCCACACAGTGCGTTGCTGGCTTTATCAGGATGGCGAGAATCACGTCGCTCCCATGAAAGCAAGAGAGTAGAGATAATTTTATGAGCGAAACCTCAATAGACAATAAAACGGAAGAACTAATTCGCGTTCAAAATCTTGTAAAATACTATCCGGTTACTGGAGGTGTTTTTCGACGCGAAATAGCCCAAGTCAAAGCTGTAGACGATGTCAGTTTTTCCATCGCCAAAGGTGAAACACTTGGCCTCGTAGGAGAATCTGGCTGTGGTAAAACTACCGTAGGTCATACCATACTTCAATTACTACCGGCTACAAGTGGCTCGGTAACCTTTGAAGGCACAGATGTCCTATCCCTTAAGGGTGCAGAGCTAAAAGAAATGCGTCGCAAAATGCAAATCGTTTTCCAGGATCCATATGCGTCGCTTGACCCACGCCTGCCAATCGGAGAATCAATTGCCGAGGGAATCAAGATTCACAAGATGGGTAATGCCGATGAACGCGTAGATAGGGTTATAGAAAATATGCGCAGGGTTGGGCTCGAAAATTATCACGCTAACCGATACCCACACGAATTCTCAGGTGGGCAGCGCCAACGCATTGGTATTGCCCGTGCACTTACTTTGCAACCAAAATTTATCGTGCTTGATGAACCTGTCTCTGCGCTGGATGTATCCATTCAAGCACAGGTGCTCAACATCTTGCGCAATTTGCAAAAAGAACTTGAACTCACTTATCTCTTCGTAGCACATAACCTTGCTGTTGTAGAGCATATCTCTGATCGCGTTGCAGTTATGTATCTTGGTAAAATTGCTGAAATGGCCCCGCGAGACGAACTCTTTAGTAATCCACAACACCCATATACACAGGCGCTAATGTCAGCGATCCCCATTCCCAAGCCAAACCGCAAACGGGAACGAGTGATTCTATCTGGTGATGTTCCAAGCCCACTCAACCCACCGAATGGCTGCCGTTTCCATCCTCGTTGCCCAATCGCCAAAGATATTTGCTCTCATGAAGAGCCTGAAATCAAGTCTTTGGTCAGCGAGCCAAAACACAAGGTTGCCTGTCATTTTACAGAAGCAGCAACCCAGTAGAATATCAAATTAAAACGTAGACTCCTCAATTTCTGAGGAGTCGCCGTTTTAATTGACAGGTGATTGATACAACAAATTAGTCTGTCAACGACAAGTTAAAATGTCCTGTATTTAAATTAAGTAGAAATGTCCGCATTTGGTCCAGATACTGATGCGGAATAGCCACTGCGCCAGGGGTGGTCAGGGGCAGGTTTGTGACCTTTGCGGATCTTGTTCACCTTGCGATCAAGATCTTTAGACGAGATGGCTTCAGCCTGTTTAGCTTGTTTTTTGAAGATGGTATACGCAAGTTCCTTTCCTTTGTACAGGATGCTAACTTTTCCTTTTGCATCCAAACAGACCGTAACCTTGGCATTTCTTAAGGCATAAGTCGGACGCTCAGTTTGGATTTGGTAAACAATCTTTTTGAATTGGATGCTCAAGTTTTTTGAGATGATGCGTGTCTCTTGCCAGGTCAGGATTTGGTCGAGATCATCCTTCAATAAAAGGGGGCGATGCGCGTCGTTACTACTCCGCGGGACAACTGCAAAACGACGATTGAAATCCTCCATAAATTCAGGGAGATAGGCATTGCCCTCTTCGATGCTGGAGATGCCTAAGAGCCGCATCTCTTTCACCAGGCGATCTTGCAAAGTCAGGTTTACCCGCTCCACCCGCCCTTTTGCTTGAGGCGTATTTGCACAAATGATCGCTACTTCCAACTCTTGCATCGCTCTTCCAAACTGGGTCAGGCTCTCTCCCGAACCTACGCTGGGTTGATTGACCCTGAATATGCCGTGTTTATCGCTGTAGAAGGCCACAGGCTTGCCATGACGCTCAAAATAGGCCCTGGAGGCTGCCGCGTAGCTAAAGAAACTTTCCCCCTCAACAAAACGCAATTCTCCCAATCTGCCAGTGGCATCGTCTATGAATACGAGCAGAGTACAAGCTGCTGCACGCTCCTCGAACCAGCGATGCGGAGAGCCATCTATTTGTACTAACTCGCCAAGGCTGGCACGCCGCTCTCGCATTTGATGTGCAATTATCTTTTTCGCCTTACGAGGTGTCCATAATTTCTCTGTGATCATTATCTGACGAACACTCCCCAGTGAAAGTTTGAGATCATGCTGCTCAACCAATTTTTCATGAGCAAGTGTGGGCCCAAAATCTGCATACTGACCATGCAATATATCGATTGCCTTTTCTTTTCTTTCTGGAGGTAATCGGTTATTACTTGGCCTGCCGCGTCTTTTGCTCACCAATCCAACTGCTCCCTCTGCTTGGTAGTTTTTCCACAGACGCCTAACATGACGAACACTAAGCCCCAATGCTTCAGA
>NZ_CEYOSI010000180.1:0-7651 GCF_982879505.1 Candidatus Desulfolinea nitratireducens | reverse complement strand
GATGTCCAAAGCACCCATCCCGAAGCCTTCGACGATGCTACTATTGAGATCCTTGTAACGCTCTCCAATCAAATAGCTACCGCAATTCAAAATGTTGGCCTTTTCAAATCTTCTGATGTCAACATCTATGAACTTGACAGGCTTTATCGGGCCAGCAGAGATATTGCTCAAGAGAATACGATAGAAGGTACTTTTAAATTAACTGGCCGAATTTTACAAAATTCTCCCTTCATTTCCGCTATTTTTACGCCTAAAGGCAAAGGATTGGGCATTTTCTCTGCATCAGACCCTGATCAAATTATTACTTTAGCTGCCCTGCCTGAGTATATAGATATCCAGCCCAGTGAGCTCACAGAACGCATTAAAGATAAAGAAGACCTAATTATTGATTTAGGGTCTCCTACAACTTTGCCAAAGGAATTTATCAGTATTCCTCGCAAATTTGGCTGTCAGGCAATATCGCTTTTACCCCTGACCCAGGGTGGAAAATTTACTGCGCTAATCATGATCGGCTCCCGCCAAAAAGATTACCTGACCGAAACGGCGGTACAGCCTTATACAAACTTTATCGAAATGATTGCCATTACACTTGATAAAATTAAGGCAACAGAATTGACAGACAGACGCCTGACTGAGCTCGAAGCGATCTCCCTAACAAGTCAGGCTGTCATAGCTGCAAAGGATCTAAACTCTCTATATCCATCGTTGCATGAACAATCACGCCAAGTCTTGGGAGATTATCCATTCGCCGTCGCCCTGTATGACGAGGTTAGCAGCACCATAAATATCCCCTATAACTATGAAGCAGGAACAGTATCCAGTGTCCCCTCTTTCTCGCTGGGCGAGGGTCTAACATCCGTTATTATCCGCACAGCACAACCCCTTATGATTGTTGAAGAAACCAAAATGCGTTCTGCCGCTTTAGGTGCAGTTCTTGACGACAAACCACCAAAATCCTGGCTTGGCTGTCCACTCCTGGTTAGTGAAAAGGTAATCGGAGCCATAATTGTTCAGGATTTCGAAAATGAAAACAGTTTTGATGAGAATTCTCTCCGTTTTCTCAAATCCCTAACCGCCCAGGTATCTGGAGCAATCTACAATATTCAACTTCTGGAGGAAAGCCATAAAAGAGCCATCCAATTGGAAAGCGCAGCTGAGATCGCTCGTGATATAAGTGGCTCTCTCAATTTGGATGAGTTGCTCAATAATGCTGTCACCATGATCCAGGAACGCTTTAGTTTTTACCATGCAGCAATATTTCTTGTCGACCATTTGCAGCATTACGCGGTAATTCGCGAGGCAACAGGTGAAGCCGGAGCCCAACTTAAGCGGAACGGTTTCAGGCTGGGTGTTGGCTCAAATTCTCCCGTTGGATATGTCTCTGGGCACGGAGAGGCGCTGACTATCGATAACACAGAAACAGACCCTACTTATCAGGAAAACCCCTTATTACCAAATACCCGTGCGGAAACAGCCATTCCGCTCAAAATTGGCGAGCGAATTCTCGGCGTATTGGATGTGCACAGTAATGAACCATACGCATTTTCCCAAGAGATTATACAAACTCTCAATATTATCGCTGATCAATTGGCTGTTGGTATTAATAATACAGAGCTATTTGCAGAAACCCAAGAGCATCTATCTCAACACCGCCTTATCCATCATATCACTACCTCCGCTGCATCCGGAACAACACTTGAAGAGGCTCTAAATGGTGCAGTGCAGGGTCTACAGGTCACATTAGGTGGTGACCGCGTAGCCATCCTCCTCGCAAATAACAAACAAGAGAAGTTGACCGTCGGCGCGGCTATCGGATACTCTGAAGAGGATATTGCAGAGATTAATATTCCCTTTGGAAGTGGCATCACGGGTTGGGTGGCAAGAAATAAAAAACTGTTGCGGATTGATGATGCACCAACCGATTCACGCTATTTCGCCGTTAGCGCTAATACACGCTCTGAATTAGCAATTCCCCTAATTTTCAGGAGTGAACTCCTGGGAGTTCTAAATGTCGAGAGCGAACAGGAAGCCGCCTATGATGAGCATGATGAAGAAATGCTCGGAACTCTCGCCGGTAGTCTTGCTGCCATTATTGCAAATGCCCGGTTGCTTCAGCAGGTTCGCCGGAGAGCCGAACGTGACCGAACGCTTCATGATATTACGAGTAAAATTCGCAGCTCAACAAATGTTCAAACCATTCTGTCAACCACAGCAACTGAATTGAACAAAGCAATTGGCGCACAACACACCCAGGTTAAAGTAGGTGTTGAACATAACTCCGAAACTGAGGGTACGAATGAATAATCCAGTAGAAAAAACCACAGTTCTCCATAAAATACTGCGTCGCACGGGTGGGTTATATCTGGTTATTGCAGTATTATTTACCCAAATTTTCTCAAGCATTAGTACGATTGCAGCAGAATATTCGATTCAAGTAAATGCGGAGTTTACAACAGATGAGCTAGCAGCCTTGGCAAAATTTGCCCTACTTGGGCTTCTGATTGCCAATATTATTGTTTTTGCCGTTATCTTTGTTTTATATAGTGATGTGCGCAAAAAACTAAATTCATGGAGATCTGGAATAAGTTTTTCAAGTGACTCACAGGATGATCTTACCGCCTGGCATCAAATAACCTCGCTTGGGTGGCGTTTTAGCCTATTTCTATTTGTCGGGGGACTCGCGGCCACAATGATACCGATGCTCTTATATCAGGCATTTGTTTTGGAAGTTAGCACAAATCAAATCATCTACACATTGTTGGGAGCATTTGCAGCAATTTTGGGAAGCTCTTCCCTTTCGTTACTACTGCTCGATCTACTTCTGGTTCCAGCGCGGGAAGTATTGCTACCCAAAGGTTTTACAGAGGGTATTGCTGGTGCTAAAGGCATAAATATATCTGTCAAATTACAAAGCATATCCCTCGCGTTGGTATTAACAAGTATTCTCCTTGTTGCTCCCATTGGTTATCATCAGACAGTCAAAGCTCTGGAAACAGGCGATCCTTCCGTTTTGCAAACAATGCAAATTCAATCTCTGGTTGTTGCATTTTTAACGATTATTTTTGGCATCATCCTTTCAGCTTTATTTGCCACCTCAGTATCTTCCCCTCTTCAGCAACTCATTAATACTTTTAAGAAAATCGAAGCGGGGGATCTTACTCAAAGAGCTAGGGTGACTGCAACTGACGAGGTGGGAGAATTAGCGGTATATTTCAACCACATGGTTTCCCGTCTTGATAAATTGCAGGGCAATCTTGAAAAGCAAATCATGGAGCGTACAGAACAACTTAAAGCCACATCGGAAGTGGGACGAGCAGTCAGTTCAATTCTTAATCCCGAAGAGCTGATTGAAAAATTTGTCAATCTTATTACAGAAAGGCTGGGCTATTATTACGCTGCCATTTTTATTGTCTCTCCGGATGGACGCTGGGCAGAGTTAAGAAGTGCAACAGGTGAAGCCGGGAAAGAGCTGCAAGCAAAAAAACATCGACTACCCATAGCGGGTAACAACATGGTGGGATCTGCGATTAACTTGAGAGAGGCTCGAATCGCACATGATGTTGGACGCGAAGCCGTCCGCTTTGATAATCCCCTGCTCCCAAACACCCGCTCTGAGATCGCCCTTCCTCTCATTGTTGGCGGGAATGTTCTAGGTGCGCTTGATGCACAGTCGACAAAAGAAAATGCTTTTGATGAAGAGAATATTGAAACATTACAGGGCATGGTAAATCAAGTAGCTATTGCTCTCGAAAATGGACGTTTATTTCAGGAAGCACAGCAAGCTTTGAAAGAAATTCGTACAAGCCAGCAAATACAGCTATCTGATGCCTGGTCTGGAGCAATGGATACTCATGCTAACCTTGAATTTTCAGCTGGGGAGAAGCCACTATCAGATGAATTTTTGCTTAATATTCCATTGGCCTTAAGGGATCAGATCATTGGAGAAATCACCCTTGATGGGGCATCAGACTGGACCACAGAAGATCGAGGCTGGGTTGAAGCGGTTGCTACACAAACAGCTCTTGCACTTGAAAATGCCCGGCTTCTTGAAGAAAGCCAACAAGTCGCCTTGCAAGAACGGCTCGTCGCAGAGATTACCAGCAAAATATGGTCATCCAATACCACAGACGGAATTTTAAAAACAGCGCTCAAGGAACTTGGAGGCGCCCTCGGCGCGTCCGAAGCTACGATAGAACTAAATATTCTGGACGAATCTGATGCGGATTAATATTTCAATTTTGAAAATAAATTCCATGGCGCAAAGCAAAACCCTATTGACATGGAATTGTATTCCCACAAATCTTCTGGTTTGTTCACAAAATTTTCCCGAAAGGCTTGATCTATGACATCACCTGAACCCTCATCAAAGCCTAATCGTATCATTGGCTCAATTCGATCCCAACTCGTGTTTGGGTTTGGGTTGATATTGGTTTTGGCTCTGGTGATTGCTCTCATTGGCTATCAGAGTTTGCAGAGCTTGCAAAAGAGTGTTCAAACTACACTTGATGAATCCAATCGAATTCGTGAGCTGAGCCTGGAAATCAAGACCGAGTTCCTGCAAGCCCGCCAAGCCGAATCAAACTTCCTGGCTTCCTGGCGTTCCTTGGGGTTTGAAACGGCTCAGGACAAATACGTATCAACTAATGAACTACACTTAGAGCAAGCCCGCAGTAAGCTAAACGAAATTGACAGTTTAGTTCAAAATTCGGGCGATCCGGAACTACAGCTCATTCTGGAGGATACTGCCAGTTTGGTTCCTTTGCTTGATACTTACGAATCTGCTTTTCAAGCCGTTGTCACCGATATCGAAGAGCGCAGTCGCCCCGATGGACAAGAGAACACGCTGAACACAAAGCTCAACGAGCTTGAAGCCATCGTTTCCCCTTTGCCAAATCCTGAGTTCCATCAACTGGTTTTGAAAATTCGGGCCAATGAGCAATCCTATTTAAACACAGGACAGCAGCAATATTATGACAACCTTCGATTGTTGATACTCGAGTTTACCGATCTGGTACAAAACAGCTCTCAGGTAGATCTCCCGGAAGAAATAGTGGCAATTCCTGACCCAGCATCCGATCCACCAGAAGAAACGGTACAGATACCTGTCTTAGAACTACTTGATTTAATCGGGATATATCAAGATCATCTAATAGAGTTAGTAGCCTTAGAAGGAAATATCGAAATCAACACCGCTGTTTTCAGAGAAGTGACGGTGGATATCAACCAAGTCACAAGCGACATACTCCGGGGAGGTGATGCTGGCTTTACTCGTGCTCGCGATCAGCTACAAACTGTGAGTGATCAGAGCAGGTTGGCATTGATAGTTGTTTCAGCTTTGGCACTGGGGCTAGGGTCTTTGGCCGCGTTCGTGCTAGCGCGACGCATCATTGGACCTTTGAACCAACTCAGTGATACAGCTCAAAGGCTGGGGCAGGGTGATTTGACCCAGTCAGTGCAAATCACTGGTGGTACTGAGTTGGTTACACTTGCCAACTCTTTCAATACCATGACCGCTCAACTTCGAGATCTTGTCGGCAGCCTGGAACAACGAGTGTCAGAACGTACTGAGGATCTTGAGTATAGAGCCGTACAATTACAAGCGGCGGCCCAAGTTGCCCAAGATGCCCTCACCATCCAGGATGTTAGAACTTTACTGACAAATGTAGCGAATCTTATTACTGAACGCTTTAATTACTACCACACTGGCATTTTTCTCCTTGACGATAAAAAGGAATACGCCATATTGCAGGCAGCGTCATCTGAGGGTGGACAACAAATGTTGAAGAAGGGCCACCAACTCAGAGTAGGCAGAGAGGGGATCGTGGGTACGACTGCCGTGGCTCGCCGTCCGCATATTGCATTGGATGTTGGTAAAGACGCAATTTTCTTTGACAATCCTGATTTGCCACAAACTCGCTCAGAGATTGCCCTCCCATTGCTTATTAATGAGGATGTTATTGGTATTTTGGATATCCAATCTACAGAATCTCAGGCTTTTGCGCAACAGGATGTCGAGATATTGCTAACACTTGCAAATCAGGTGGCTCTGGCAATTCAAAATGCACGCTTACGTGAGGAAGCCCAGGTGAACATTGCCCAATTGGAGGCATTTGCAGCTGAGCAAACAAGAAGTGTTTGGAGGGAGCATTTGGAGAAAAAATCTCATGGTTTCCTTTATACGCCCCTTGAAATTAAACCTCTAGCATCAGAAGGGTTGTCCGAAAGTATAGGAAAAGATGATGAGCTATCTGATTCACCGATAATACTTCGTGGGAGAAAGATCGGGAATATATCGTTGAAAAGAAGTACAAGAAAATGGACACAGAAAGAACAGGCCCTTGCCTCGGAGGTGGCCGATCAAGTTGCGCTGGCAGTCGAAAATTCCAGGCTTGTGAACGAAACACGTGAACAAGCATATCGCGATCAACTTATCACTCAATTTTCTTCCAGATTGCGCGAAACCCTTGATATGGACACAGTTGTTAAAACCGCCCTCGAGGAGATGAAAAAAACATTTGGCCTTGATGAAGCGGAAGTGCGATTAAATATCTCCGATGAGAATAGAATTGAGGACTAGGCAATGGAAACGCCCATAACAAATCAGAACTCAATCCCCGATTCAATAGCAGGATCATCGATTAGTCGAGAAGCGCGCAATGCGTTTTTAGTTGCTATCATATTCATGATAGCGGTATTTGCCAATCTGGTTATTTCAGTCCGGATTAGCCTATCAACTAGAACCCTTATTTCAGTTGGAGACACAATCTCGGTTTTAACCCTTTTTATCATGTCCATCTTTTCCGCACGAATGATCTGGCAGGGCCAAAAGGATAAAGGGATTTGGTTATTGCTCAATTCTTTTATTCTCACAATGGCCTTACGCAATGCTTTCACTGCCGATCTTGGGCTGATTTTTGCAATCATTGCATTTACCCTAATCCCGATCATAGGCTTGCTGACATTAAAACCCGATTCCTTTGGGCGGGTGCTGAGTTTAGGTTTTGTTTCAGGCTCTTTCTACTACATCTTTGATCTTCTTGTAACGCGTTATTTACCTTCATATCGTCAAATGACAGAAATTGTTGAACCTCTAGCGAGAACAATTATCTTCGTTGCTATTCTTCTGATAGGTTTTTTCGTGCTCTTTCTTTTAACACAGCATCGCTTCCTGCTTTTATCCTCAAAAATAATTATAGCCATGGTTATTGTTGTTCTTATTCCCATTATTATTTTGGCCATTACAGGCTCAATATCCCTACGAAGCTCACTAGGCTCGCGTCAGAATAAAATCTTGCAAGTTAAAGCAGCTTTTGTTGGTCAGGGCATTGAGAACCTGATCCTGACCAATAAACGTGAATTACGAGCTGAGGCTCAGTCCCCCGCTATTATCGAATATCTTTCCAGTCTAACTACTATTGGTGGCCAGGAAAATAAAGAAAGGTTAGAAGATCAAGCTCTTGAAAGCTTGCGATCATTCAGGCAAAAAAATATGCTTGCGGTTGGATCGTATGCAATATTAGACATCTCAGGAAAAAACATCCTTGATACAACCTTGGAAAACATTGGAAACGACGAGCACGAAACAGACTATTTCATTCAACCCCTAAATACAAATTTACCATTTGTTTCTAATATAATTAGGACAAGAACC
>NZ_CEYOSI010000179.1:0-7652 GCF_982879505.1 Candidatus Desulfolinea nitratireducens | reverse complement strand
CTTTAGTTTCGCCAAACTTGGCGACAGCACCTTGAAAAACAACGAAAAAAGATGAAATCTATCCGCCATAGGCAGAGCAAAACAAGAAGACCGCATGTATTCGGTCTCCTGCACATCATCGATATCCGGACTATCTTAAAGGACAGCCCAAGTCGAAGTCGGTAAGACCCTCGCCAAGACAATCTCAATCTGTCTGTCTGAAGCAAAAGGCTTCAAAACGGACGACAAGAGCATCTTGAAATGTCCGATGCGGTGTAAGCGGATGAAATCAGCCAGCGTAGCCCGAGAAGGGTTTTTGGCATAAGCCAGCGCTATGCGATATTGCAGGTAGTTGATCGCCAGAACGACCACAGCAAACCACTTCTCAATGGCTTCAAAGGATTGCAGGCGGAAATCACCCAGACCGAGCGCATGTTTCAAGTAAAGGTTGTCCACTTCCACAGACCAGCGCTTCTGATAATATCTCAAGACTTCTTGTGCACTCAAACTGAGATCGGTGCAAATGAAGTACTTGGGGCGCTTGTCCCCGGGGCGTTTTTTAGAGATGATTGCGTGGACAGGATCAGCAATCTCTGCCAAAGTTCCCTTGATGCTGCGGGTGAGATACCTGGGCGGTTTGCGATTTTCGTCCACAGTCTCAAGCGTAATTCGCTTGTAAGACCGGTGCTTGAGCAACTGATTGTGTTGGGACATCTTTACTTTATCGAGGGTTCGGTTTGACTTCACTGCGCAGATGACGTGCCATCTTTGTCTGCGGCAGAATTTGATCAGTTTTTTGGAGGCATACCAAGAATCAAAGAGCACATAAACTTTATGCCCTTGCGGTAAAAGGGGAGCCAGTTCTACCAACATTTGGCGTGCCAAGGCATATTTTGTGCGAAAGCGGAGACGCTTTTCGGCAGGTCGCCGCCGATTGAGACGCCGCACAGTTTTTTCTCGCAGGTATAAGCGAGTATCGAAAAGAAAATCAAAGGGTCCGATTTGGACACCTACTTCGACATACATGTAACCGTTTGAGTAAACCTGCTTTTTGCGAGTGCTTTCAAGATGGTTATGATGAAGGTCAACTGCTTCCAGGTGACGGGTAGCTTTGCCCTTTTTGCCCAAACTATCATCGATCTTGATGAAAATCTCAAACGACATATTGATTTTTCTTGCCAATTCCAGAAAGGTTTTCATCATCCAGCGTTTGCGAAATGCGCCTATATCTTCCGCCTGCCAAGGGCTTTCACGGAAAAAATCAGCGCCGTTTTTCGGGTCTGTTTTTTCTTGAAACAAACGATACAGGGCGCTGATTGTTTTGCTTTGATTGCTGACCAACAGCGCATCCACGATCCGAAGTAAATGCCGCATTTGCGGTTGGTAAAGTTTAAGGTTCAGAGCGTCGATAAATCCGACAAGATTGGCGGAATGTTGTACAATAAGTGCGAGCATTGGTCACCTCTGGGTTAGGGAGTTCTATCAAACTTATCCTACCAGATTTCCAATGCTCATCTTATTTTGGCGAAACTAAAGTAAGGTAAAGGTTTTTCAGTACGAAGGGAATTTTGATGAGAATGAAATATGTCTTTGCGGTCATTGTGGTCCTGATGGTGACTCTACCCATTGCGTTTGCCCAAGGTGGTGGTTTTACCGAAGAGTTTGACGATACAAACCTTGCCGGTTGGGACAGGACTCCTGATATTGAAGTACGAAATGGAACCTTGCATATTCCGCCGGAGAATTTTGTAGGTCTTCCTGGCGTTTGGGGTGAAATGGAGCTGGATTTTACTGTTCGACGTCTTTCAGAAGGGGATTTTATTCTTAATTACGGAACAAACGAAAATAGTTCCTATCACTTACTGAGCGGTAGCACTTATATCGTTTTACAACATGAATCAGCGGGGGACTTGCGAGAAATAGCGAAGGCAGATCTGGAGTTTATCCCAACAGGAGAATGGTTTCAGTTATCTGTCCATGTGATTGGAAATGAACATCAGGTTTTTATTAACGGGCACTCAGCTTTTGTTGTAAATGAACCAATCGAAAAGGGTGGCATTTCTTTTGAATCCTTTGCTGATACGGATATAGAGATAGATCGAATCTCACTTAAAGCTGATAGCCTGCCAATACCCTCTGATCAACCTAATCCCGATATACAAGAGATACCCTTCACTGAGCCAAAAACTTCGCCGCTTATTTCCAATTCGGAGCTTCGCTGGGTACGCTTGGGTGGGCCTCCTGGGGGCACGGGGTACGACATTCGCTATAACTTTGGCAACCCAGATATTTGGTATGTCACTGATGCGCATGGAGGAGTACATATCAGCGTTGATAATGGATACACATGGCAAGCAAGCAACACAGGAATTCCGGGGCAATCAGGTCCTACGGGAGATGCAATTGGAGTCTTCTGTCTGACCGTCGATCCAAATGATTCGCAGATTATCTGGGCTGGTACTATTGATTCGGGCCACATTTTCAGGTCGACAGATGGTGGCAAGACTTGGGTTGAGCGCGACAACGGTATTTCCATCCAATATGATGCATTGACCTTCCGGGGGATTACCATTGATCCGACTTCTTCAGATATTGTCTATGCCATGGCGGAAACAACCGACGAATCTGCGACGGAACAAGGGCAGGGAACATGGAAAAGTGGTACAGGGGGCGTGGTCTATAAAACAACAAACGCTGGGGAAAATTGGGAGATCATCTGGGAAGGCGATATGCCTTCCAGTTTGGCACGCTATTTGTGGATCGATCCGCGTGACACGGATGTACTTTATGTATCGACCGGTATTTTTGACCGTGGTGCAGTAGGCGATAACGATTCGTTGGATGATCCCTTTGGCGGCTTGGGAATATTAAAATCAACGGATGGCGGGCAATCCTGGCGCATTTTAGGCAAGGAAAACGGCTTGCGCCTCTTATATATTGGTAGTCTCTATATGCACCCTGAAGACCCCGATGTGCTATTGGCTGCTGCTGGACATTTGATGGAACCGGATACCTTACCTTACCTTGAACGGCTAATGGATGAAGGTCTACCCAGTCCCATGGGTATCTATAGGACTGCTGATGGTGGCGAAAACTGGACGCAAACCCTGGCTGGTTTCGAAGTTTTCTCATCTGTTGAGATCTGTCCATCAGACCCGAATATCGTCTATGCAGGCAGCATAGATTCTATTTATCGTAGTGAAGATGCGGGGCAAACATGGAGCGTTGTTGCCAGCCCTTGGGGACCTGATGGTGTCTCTGTTGGTTTTCCGATTGATATGCAATGCGACCCACGCAATACCAAGCGTTTATTTGTAAATAATTATGGCGGAGGAAATTTCCTGTCGGAAGACGGTGGGAAGACTTGGGTAAATGCCAGCCAAGGTTACACCGGGGCGCAGGTGTTTGGGCTTTCCATCATGCCTTCCGAAGCAGAACGGATATATGTCGCCGCTTTTGGGGGACTTTGGCGCAGCGACGATGGCGGAATAACTTGGGCAGGTTTGTATAACCCGCCTGATGAATTACTCAATATGCCCAGTCAGTCGATATCTGTAGATCCAACAAACAGTGACCATGTTTTAGCTGCAAAGCAGGAGATCGTCGAATCGGTAGATGGCGGAGAAAGCTGGACAGTACGCTGGTCTATGAAAGAACTGGAGGATCAGGGTATTCCAGGAGAATCTCTCCGCCCAGCCACTCCGGTAATTATTTTTGCCCCCTCTGATGCGAAACAAGTTTATGTCGGTTTCGGGCATGAAAACTGTCTCCTAAATCATGAACCGGTTTGCGAAACTACGCAGATAGGAGTAGCGATATCTAAGGATGGAGGGGAATCATGGAAAGTGTCTGGGGATGAGGAGATCGGTCGGGTAAATATTTTTGATATTGCGGTCGATTATAACGATGCCAACCTAGCTTATGCAGCCACAGGAACCGGATTATATAGGACAGCAGATAGTGGTGAGAGTTGGACAATGCTCTCCGGTCAATTGCAAAACAAGAAAGTTCACGCCCTGGCAATAAATCCTAATAACAATCAGCAAATGATCGCGGGTGTGGATCGTGACGGGATTTATATCAGCGAGGATGGAGGGACAACCTGGCAACATGGCATTGCTGGTTTGGAGCCTAATGGCTCCATTCATGATATTGTCTTTGATCCAACCAATCCCCAGATCGTATATCTTAGTGATCTGTTTAGCGGGGTGTATATGTCTACGGATGGTGGAAACACCTGGGCGAAGATCAATAATGGCTTGCAATCTCGTGCGGCAAGGAGCCTTGCGATCTCGGCGGATGGTCAGCATCTCTACGTGGGCACTAACGAAGACGGCGTTCTTCGTTTAGATTTGAGTGGTATTCCCCCTCAAAGGACTGGACAAGCGTCAGGAACCGCCGAGAGCACACCAGAAGGTCAACCCGCTTTACCATGTTTGGGCAGCTTAGTGCCAATTGCTTTGGTTGGTGTGACCTGGATATGGGGGCGCAAGGAAAAATGAAACTTCCTCGAATCTACCTTGCTTTTGTAATGCTCGTTCTGGTTACATCTGCTTGTAATACCGATAAGATTTCTGGCAGGGTAGTGGATGAGTATGGCCCTGTTGCAGGTGCACGGGTTCGTATTCAGGAGATGGAATTACAGACAGTTTCAGATCAAGATGGTCAATTTATAATTTTCACATCCGAGCCAGCCTATATTACTGCCTGGGAATATGGCTACTACATCAATGGCATGGAAGCCATACCGGGCGAAGAGATCGAAATCCATCTTGAAGCGCATACTACGGAAGATCATTCTGATTACGAATGGCTTCCTTCCACGCATCATGCTGGAGAAGGAGAAGATCGGGGCTGTGCCCAATGTCATAGCCGCGAAGGCACAGATATTTCCTTTAATCTCCCGGTGGATGAATGGCTCCTTAACGCGCATGCCCAAACCGCTCAAAACCCTCGTTTTCTGACCATGTACACTGGACAAGATATATATGGTAACCAAAGCCCCTCAACTCGTTATGGCTACAGCCGTGACTACGGCTCATTCCCATTGCGCCCCGATCCCAGCCATCCCTATTACGGTCCTGGCTACAAACTGGATTTTCCCAACACAGCCGGAAACTGCGCCGCCTGTCACACACCCCTCTCAGCGGTGGATGATGCCTATGGTGTGGATCCGACTGCCCTGTCGGGCGTTGCGCTGGAAGGTATCTCCTGCGATTTTTGCCACAAGGTCTGGGATGTACGTCTCGTCCCTGACACTGGCTTGCCCGGTGCCAATATGCCGGGAGTCCTGTCCTTTGAGTTTCGCCGCCCACCTGCTGACCACCAACTTTTTATCGGTCCCCTCGACGATGTTGCTCCGGGAGAAGATACGTTTTCTCCTTTGCAGATCCAGAGCCAAATTTGCGCCCCCTGTCATTTTGGTGTCTTCTGGGATACGGTCATCTACAACTCCTTTGGCGAGTGGTTGGAAAGCCCTTACGCTGATCCCGAAACGGGACAGGTCTGCCAGGATTGCCACATGCCCCCCCTCGGCGTGTATCAATTTGCCATAACGGAAGCAGGTGGAAAGAAACGCGATCCGGCGACGATCTTCAGCCATCGCATGCCCGGCGCAGCGGACGAGGAACTCCTCCAAAATGCCCTTACCATGAACGTGGATGCCCATCTCGAAGACGACAATATTATCATCGAAGTGGAACTCATCAACGATAAAACGGGGCACCACATCCCGACCGATTCGCCCCTGCGGCATCTTATCTTGCTCGTGCAGGTCACAGATGAAAATGGCGAAAATCTCCCTCAACTTGCTGGACCCGTTGTGCCAGAATGGGGTGGCGTTGGGGATTATGACAGAGGTTATTTTGCCGGCGCACCCGGCACGGCTTACGCCAAAATCCTGATGGAATTGTGGACGGAAGTCTCTCCCACTGGCGCATATTGGAATCCGACGCGGATTGTCAGTGATAACCGTATCCCTGCGCTGGGGAGTGATAGAACAACCTATATTTTCCAGACCTCGAAGACTTCCGAAGTCTCAGTGACATTACTCTTTCGTCGTGCCTTCATCGAATTGGTGGATCAAAAAGGTTGGGATATTCATGATATTGTCATGGAAGAAGAAGTTATTAAGTTGCAGTAACTAAGAGAAGAGACCGAGTTCAAACACTCGGTCTCTTCTCTTTCGCGGAATTCGTTAAATTCGCCTCATTCGTGATCTTAAAAATTCTCTGTAGCAACTCCCCAACTGGCAGATTTACCACCCGCGAGCCGCCGATCGCCCTCTTCGCCCTGCTCGACGAAGCCCTCGCCGAGGGCACGACCTTCTGCACCGAGCGTGGCATTGCCCTTGAAAGTGTGCTCGATGAAGAAAACATCTTCAAAAACCTGAGCGCCTTCAAGAACTTCGCCGATACTCTGCTGCAAAAAGATGTCTGGCGCAAAACCTTCGTCATCCACGAGAACACCATCTCCTCGCTCCACGAAGCCTGCAAACCCGAGATCTTCGAGCAGCCCCGCAAAATGGTCTACATTTTTCAATACCTGCGAGAAGTGCTGGACGCCATCATCGACCGCCAGGATATCGACTCGGTCAGTCTCAGGATCAGCGCCCTGCTCGACGAGAGCGTGGTCACCGCCGAAGAAGAAGCGGCGCAAAAAGGCATCGCCGAAGCCAAACCCGAATTCCAGGTCGTGCAAAGCGGCAAACAGTGGAATCTCAGCAAAGTCGATGTGGATGTGCTCAAAGCCGAATTCCGGAAATCGCCCTACAAACACATCGAAATCACCGATCTGCGAGCCTTCATCGAAGCCAAACTCGAACAGATGCTGCAACGCAACGTCACCCGCAGTGACTTCGCCGAGCGCTATCAAGGCATCGTGGATCGCTACAATTCAGGCGGCTCCACCACCGAGCAATACTTTGAAGAACTGATGAACTTCGGCAAAGACCTGAGCGCCGAAGAAGAGCGCCACATCCGTGAAGGGCTGAGCGAAAGTTGCTGCAAATGCTCAAAGAGAATTTTGCGCAGATCGTAGATTACCGATTGGCCCACACGCGCCATGATATTGACGCGATAGTAGATAAATGCCCAGCGGATCAGGGCCAGCACAAAATAAAAAATGACCGTGTTGCGTAAAGCGACTGGATTTCCGGCAGAAATACCCTCGTCGATGGCGACCTTGACCAGATACGGTCCCGCGACAGAGGAGAAGGTTGAGATCAGCATCAGCAACGAGGCAAAGAGCATCTTCCATTTATAGGGCGCCGCAAAGGCTGCCAAACGGCGCGCAACTTGCGGGTCAATGGGGCGGTCGTACAGCTCTTCCGATTGAACGACGTAGTTGGGCGGGGTGATGGTTAATTTAGGCATGGCTACTTTGCCCCGCTCAATTGCAAACTATGAATCTCCCGATAAAGTCCATCTTGTGCGAGCAATGCCTCGTGGCTGCCTACCTGCACAATACGACCCTTGTCCATGACGATGATCTTATCCGCACGCCGGACGGTGCTCAGGCGATGGGCGATGACAAAGGTGGTGCGGCCCTCCATCAGCTTATCGAGGGCTTCCTGAATCAGTTTCTCCGTTTGGGTATCCACGCTAGAGAGGGAATCATCCAGGATCAGAATACGCGGATTCATCAGCAGCGCGCGGGCGATTGCCACCCGTTGC
>NZ_CEYOSI010000178.1:0-7661 GCF_982879505.1 Candidatus Desulfolinea nitratireducens | reverse complement strand
TAAATTGGCTCAAGATATGGAAGCAAAGATCCATGAGCAGGGCGCGGTACCGGCTACTATCGCCTTGCTGGATGGCAAAATTCGCATCGGAATTAGCCAAGGGGAATTGGATAAACTGGCAAAGGCCAAAGACCCTGTCAAGGTCAGTCGGCGGGATTTTGCCAGGGCTATCGTTAAAAAATTGGATGGCGGGACAACCGTTGCGGGGACAATGCTTGCCGCCCAGCAAGCCGGAATACGCGTATTTGCTACGGGTGGGATCGGCGGTGTCCATCGGGAGGGTCATCTGGATATATCCACTGATCTGCAAGCCCTCGCCGATACACCCATGATCGTAGTTTGTGCGGGCGCAAAATCCATCCTTGATCTGCCTGCAACGCTGGAATATCTCGAAACAATGGCTGTGCCGGTCGTGGGATATCAAACTGACGAGTTCCCCGCATTTTTCTCACGTACAAGTGGATTGAATGTTAGTGTGCGGCTTGATACTCCTGAGGAGATTGTTTCCTTTGCCAAAGCTCATTGGGACCTGGGGCTGAAAAGCGCAATATTGGTTACGAATCCAATCCCTGAGGCGTATTCACTGCCCAATGAAGAAATTGACCCGATTATTGCAAAAGCATCAGAGGACGCGCAGTCGAGGGATATTCATGGACAAGCATTAACCCCTTTCCTGCTACAACGGATCAATGAATTGAGCAAGGGGCGCTCTCTGCGGTCAAATTTGATCTTATTGGAAAATAACGCCGTCCTGGCGGCAAAAATTGCGAAGGTGGTTGTAAGCGGGCAGGGGCGAAAAAATGTCTAGTCAAAAACCAAGAAGCGGGTCAAAAATGGCCCGCTTTTTCTCGAATTCTACCGGATTTTGTGGTATAAGAATTTCTCGTGGAAAAACCATCACCGCATGGGCGTAAACGCCCATGCTCAAAGCTCAAGCCCGCTAAAAGCGGACTCTTTTTCATTCGGTGAGCCGACTTTCGTCGGGTTTAGCCCTTTAGCGCGGTCGGTAAACCACCGTGCGGGAGAAATTCACAATTACGTTGTTGGATTTAAAGTTTCCTGTGCTTGAAATATCAGCTTTTCTCGATAACCACAAAATCCGTTAAAACCAGCTTTTTTATTTACCTGCCCTTTCAAGCAAATCAAGGATAACCTTATCCGGTACTTGCACGGCGATAACTTCGCCGCGGACAGTGATCTCTCCGTTAGCCAGAATCCATTCTTCAATAATAATTTTACGCCCTTTAACTTCTTTGACCTTGCCACGAATTTCCAATTCGATCCCCAATGGAGTCGGTTTTAGATAATCCACCTGCAGGGATGCGGTCATAAAACGAAGTGAAGGTTCCCCTGTATCCATTTCGCGCCCTTCAGCGCGATAAGCTGCAGCAGCCGCGGTACCCGTGCCATGACAGTCAAGCAGCGATGCCAAAAGGCCGCCATAAACATAACCGGGGAGGGCAGTATATTCAGGGTCGGGTGTAATCCGAGCAACACTCTCATCCCCATCCCAATTGGATTTTATCTGATGACCGGCCTCATTCAGCCGTCCGCATCCAAAACAATGTGCAGTATGGTCTGGATAATGATCTTGAAATCCTTTTTTCATGTTGGCCTCAGTGTTAATATAAAGCTTCAGGGAAAAGTTAAGGTTCCGGTGTTTCGGTTGGCAGAGGTGTTAGGCTGGGAGTCAGGGTCGGGGTTGCGGTAAGAGGCTCACCTTCAAGAATGAAAATACCGACCACCTTCCATTCTTCGCCCACAAAAATTTGCAGTTGATATTCCCCGGGCTGCCATCCATTGCAAAGTGTGAAATTACATACGGCAAAACTAAGTCCTCCCGATACTCCATCCCACGGGGAGGTGAAGTAATGCACCAATTCTCCATCACGATACCAAAGTTCGGTCACCTGCACACCAGGAAGCATGTTGGCATAAGAATAAACAGCAAAAAACCGTCCGATCGGATTAACAAAATATGTTGAGGGGCTAACCGCCTGAAAATTTTCCATCTTTGTGGAAAATTGCAAAGGGCTAAAGACCGCGCTCGGGTCGGGTGTGATGACTGAATCAAACAGCACTTCTATTGCCAGGGGGATGTGAGGTTCTGGAGTGATGGTCGGGGTATCCGAAACCGAGGGCGTTTCAGTGATCGTCGGGGTAAGTGTAATTGTCGGCGTCAGGGTGATGGTCGATGTAAAGGCAATTGTCGGCGTTGGTTGAACAGTTGGCGTCACCGGAATGTATCGATATAGTACCGGCTCACCGTATTTCCCCAACCACAGACTTACTATTCCCAGCACCAGCCCTGAAACCAAAAGTCGCCACCCCGAACCTATTTTACGCCGCCTCATGCGATAAAAGGGCAGATTGCGAGCAGCCCGAATCTGATTCAAGCCAACCCAAGTACTGATACCCGCACCCAAAACAGACAAGAGCATGGCTGCACGAATTCCTGCTTGAATATCCATTAGCAAAATTATATCAGGTGGATCGTAATTTGAAAGTGCATTACATCTGAGATTGTGGTAAAACAATGGCATGGAAAATTTGGTCTTTCTCAAACTGGGTGGTTCACTGATCACAGATAAATTGCGACCTCATACACCGCGACTGAAAACGCTAAAAGATCTCGCATCGCAAATCGCTTCGGCTCGTATCGCCGACCCGAACCTGCTTCTGTTACTCGGGCATGGTTCCGGTTCCTTTGGGCATGTCGTTGCAAAAAAATACAAGACGAGGGAGGGACTACCCCCTCCCTTCTACAAGAAAAGAGGAGGGGAGCAAGAGGGGAACTATTGGCGGGGCTTCAGCGAAGTTTGGCATGAGGCGGATGCGCTCAACCAATTTGTGATGAGCGCCTTGCGCGAGGCAAATATTCCGGCAATGGCGATGCCCCCGTCTTCAAGTGTGGTGGCGCGTGATGGGCAGGTCGCTACCTGGAATTTGGATCCGATACGGAGCGCGCTCTCAAAGGGGATCGTGCCCGTCGTTTACGGAGATGTGGTCTTTGACGAGGTCCGCGGTGGAACAATCCTCTCGACCGAGGATCTTTTTATGCACCTTGCACGGGAGATGCGTCCACAACGGATTTTACTGGCAGGAATCGAAGATGGCGTATATGCTGATTTTCCGGTACGCAAGCAACAGGTCAAGAGAGTTACGCCTGGTTCATTCAAGAAGGTGCGAGCAAGTATTGGTTCTTCAGCCGGAACAGATGTCACCGGAGGGATGCAATCCAAAGTTCAACAAATGGTAGAACTTGTAAAATCCACGTCAGGATTAACCATCCAGATTTTTTCCGGTTTAAACTCTGGAAACGTACAAAAGGCCTTGCTAGGGAAAGAACTTGGCACGCTAATTGAGCCTGACTAAATTTGTGACACACTGCACAGAAAACGGGGAAATACGTCTCTTGCAGTAAAATTGAAAACACTGGAAAATTAGTGTATCGTGACTAAATTATATGGGAGCAGAAATGTCTAAATACAGAAATAGCAAGATAGAATTTACCCCCGTCGAACTTAAGACGCTGATACCAGTTCCATCAGATATTGAGATCGCCCAGGCCCAACAGCCTAATATTAAAAACGTTGCCAAACTTGCTGAAGAAGTTGGTATTTTGCCGGAAGAATTGGAGCTTCACGGAGATCTCAAGGCCAAGGTCCGCCTTAGCATTCTTGATCGCCTCAAGGATGTACCCGATGGCAAATATATTGACGTGACCGCGATCACCCCGACCCCACTGGGCGAAGGCAAATCAACCACCATGGTTGGTTTAAGTGAAGCCCTCGGTGCTCACCTGGGCAAAAACGTTTTCACCGCCATTCGCCAACCTTCACAAGGCCCAACCTTTGGGATCAAGGGCGGCGCTGCCGGTGGTGGCTACAGCCAGGTTGTCCCAATGGAAGATTTCAACCTCCATTTGACCGGTGATATTCATGCCATTACCGCGGCGAACAACTTGCTTGCCGCAGCCATTGACACCCGCATGTACCATGAATCTCGCCAAAGCGACGATGCCCTCTTCCGCCGCCTGTGCCCATCCGCCAAAGATGGCAGCCGAAAATTCGCCCTTCCAATGCTCAAACGTCTCAAAAAATTGGGCATCAACAAGACCGATCCCAACGATCTGACAGAAGAGGAAATTTCCCGCTTTGTTCGTCTCGATATCGATCCCGAGACCATGACCTGGCGCCGCGTTGTTGATATCAACGATCGTATGTTGCGCGGCATTACCATCGGGCAAGGCCCCAAGGAATCCGGCTTTACGCGCGAAACTGGTTACGACATCACCGTTGCCAGCGAAATTATGGCCATCCTGGCCCTGACCACCGATCTGGCTGATATGCGCGAACGTTTTGGTAATATCGTAATTGGAACTAGCAAAGCTGGCGACGCAATCACCGCTGAAGATATCGGTGCTGCTGGTGCGATGACTGTCCTGATGAAGGACGCGATCATGCCTACGATGATGCAGACCCTTGAAGGCACGCCTGCTTTCGTGCACGCCGGACCTTTCGCTAATATTGCCCACGGCAACAGCTCAATCATTGCCGACAGGATCGCTCTCAAACTGGCCGATTACGTGGTCACCGAATCCGGTTTTGGCGCTGACATCGGTATGGAAAAGTTCTTCAACATTAAATGCCGCTATTCCGGACTGATCCCCAATTGTGTGGTGCTGGTTGCCACCGTCCGTGCTCTCAAGATGCATGGCGGCGGACCTGCCGTAAAAGCTGGCGCCCCATTGGCCCCCGAATATACTGAAGAAAACCTCGAGTTGCTCAGAGCTGGAATGCCCAATCTCCAGGCTCATATTGAAAATGCGATGAGCTTCGGCATTCCGGTCGTTGTAGCTGTCAACAGCTTCAAAGACGATACACCCGCCGAGGTTGAACTTGTTCGCAAGATGGCAATCGAAGCCGGTGCAGAAGATGCCGTCGTCTCCCGCCACTGGATGGAAGGTGGCGCAGGATCCACAGCGCTTGGTGAGGCAGTGGTAGCAGCCTGTGAAAAACCGAGCGACTTCAAATTCCTGTACCCGCTCAAGGGCACCAGCATTAAAGATAAGATCGAGATCATTTGCAAAAAGATCTATGGCGCTGATGGTGTGGAATACTCCGAAGAAGCCGAAAAGAAGATTGCGCTTTACACAAAACTTGGTTTCGATGAACTGCCAATGTGCATGGCAAAGACTCACCTGAGCATCAGCCATGATGCGAATCTTAAGGGTCGCCCGACTGGTTTCACTGTCCCGATCCGTGATCTGCGCGCATCCGTCGGCGCAGGCTTCATCTATCCGCTCCTGGGCGAGATGAGCACCATGCCTGGTCTCCCAACCCGACCGGTTTACTATGACGTCGACGTCGACCTCGAAACCGGACAGGTACTGGGGCTGTTTTAAGTCAAATTTTTATGCTATCTTGTTGTAGTCTATAAAGATAGCAACAAATTTAATAGCAAAAATGCGTCTCAAATGAGGCGCATTTTTGATTCTCGTGGTAAAAATTAGGAAGAGACTTTATTCCCATTTTAAAGACCCTCTTGAATTTTAATAAAAGAAACCGCATAATAGGATATCAAGCGTAAACAAAGGAGTATTTTATGCGCCGAAATAAATTCGCTGTACTTATTATTTTCACCACCACTATTACTGTGGTAGCTTGCAGTCTTCCTTTTTTTGCTCAAAATAGCGCACCTCCCCCTGCAACTCAGGCGCCGGTTATCCCTCCCCCTGTCGAAGCAACGGTATTTGTGGGTTTACCAACACCCATTCCTCCTACAAATACACCAGAGGCTGCCATCGTTCACCTTATGACTCCCTCTACGTCTCCCTCCGCTGGAGGAAATATCTATGATGTCTTCTCAAAAGATACCGCGCCGGAAAAACGTGCCCCGTATGGAGACTCGTATAAGATCAACCGTCTCGAACGCCCCTTCAAGCAAGATATGTTATATGTCGCTGATATGGATATTGTCACCTTTAACCTGGTCGAAGACGCAGATTGGTACTATATCTCCATCGAGTTGATCGGCAGTGATCCCAATAACAGCCTTGGGATCAATTACGGCGTTGAAATTGATCATGACGCTGATGGGTTTGGAGACACGATTGTCTGGGCAGAACCACCCTACACACAGGAATGGGGAAATTCAAATGTGCAAGTCTTTGAAGATAATAACCATGATACTGGCGGCCTCTCCGCCGAATTATCGGATGCCCCGATTGATACTGATGGCTATGAAACACTGGTATTTGATCGTGGGCTTGGCGACGACCCAGACCTGGCCTGGGTACGGATCAATGCCGGGCCGAAGGCGACCGTTCAGTTTGCCTTCAAAAAAGCTCTGACAGATGGGGCGTTTATGCTCGGGGTTCTCTCAGACGCGGGCTTAAAAGATGTCGGAATGCTCGATTATAACGACCGTTTCACCGCTGAGGTCGCCGGTTCTCCCATACGCGGCAACCAATATTATCCGCTTGGAGAACTTTATCTTGTGGACAATGCCTGTCGTGAAGCCTTTGGTTTCAAGCCAAGCGGTTACGAACCCCAGCTCTGTCCACGCCCGGAAAAGGAGCCCAAGGAAGATACCGGTTGCGATAATCCCAGCCAGTATGGAGATGCAGGGAGTTGCGTGGCAGCGGGATGCAAATGGGAATTTCCTCTGAACACTATTGCTGTTTTTCCTCCATATTGCACTTACCCTTAAATACAATTTATTCAAATATTAACATCCAAAGGAGACCATGATGAAGCGAAATAAAATCACTGTTCTGGCTATTTCCACAATCGCTATAACTGCGCTGGCTTGCAGTCTTCCATTTTTAGCTAGTAACGCGCCTCCAGTCGCAACCCAGGCTCCCGGAATCCCGCCACCTGTTGCAGCAACACCAGCGGTGAGTTTTCCTACGCCCATTCCCTCTACCAGCATCCCAGACATAGTCCATTTGATAACACCCGCCTCATCATCATCTACCGGGGGCCTCTATTACGATGTTCCCTCTGAGGGGACTGCATCGGAAAAACGCGCTCCGGGTGGGGATTCGTATAAGATTAACCGGCTTGAACGACCCTTCAATCAAGATATGACCTATATCTCTCATATGGATATTGTCACTTACAATCTCAGTCAGGATTCTGATTGGTATTATATTTCCATCGAGCTGATCGGTGCAGATCCAAATCACAGCATTGGGATCAATTACGGTGTTGAAATTGATAATGATATTGATGGCTTTGGTGATACGATCGTTTGGGCTGAACCACCCTATACAAAAGAGTGGGCCAACACAAATGTGCAGGTCTATGATGATAAAAACCATGATACCGGCGGCCTCTCTTCTGAAAAATCGGATGCCCCCATTGATACAGATGGCTATGAAACCCTTGTTTTTGATCGCGGGCTGGGCGACGACCCCGACCTGGCCTGGGTACGGATCAACGCCGGGTTGAAAGCGACCGTTCAGTTTGCCTTCAAGAAATCTCTCACGGATGGAACCTTTATGCTCGGTGTCCTTGCGGATGCCGGCTTACGGGATGTCGGAATGTTGGACTATAACGACCGTTTCACCGAAGAAGTCGCAGGATCACCCATTCGTGGCAAACAACATTATCCTCTGGGAGAACTTTACCTGGTGGATAATGCCTGCCGCTCGC
>NZ_CEYOSI010000177.1:0-7662 GCF_982879505.1 Candidatus Desulfolinea nitratireducens | reverse complement strand
TTCGGCTCAGTTGTCGGTTGTTAAAGTTCAGCTTTTTTCAGTGGAGTCATCTATGTAATTCCAGGACTTCAATGGCGGGTAGGTTGGACATTAATGCTCCTGTTTCGCAACAATTGAAAGATTGTAATTTATATCATTCTTTTAGCAGAATTACGGGATAAATTGGGTGTTTTTATGATTTATTATTCTTAATTATGAAATTCAATTGGTATTTACAGATTTCCATTAGATATCATGCTGAAAATCATCAGAATTTGGTCATAGACTTTGACAATTTAACCGACTTCTCGTACAATCAGTCGATCTGTTATCCTGAAAAAAAGAAGGGTCCTATTTGATGAAAGAGTACACCACTGAGTTTATTCGAAACGTCGCTTTGGTAGGTCACAGCAGCACTGGTAAGACGATGATGGCTGAAGCATTCCTGTATTTTAGCGGAGCCATAACACGTATGGGGAAAGTTGAAGATGGCTCAACGGCCTCTGATTTTGATCAAGAAGAAAACCGTCGCACATTATCGCTATATACCAGCGTAATCCCCATCGAACACAAAAACACAAAACTCAATATTCTGGATGCACCGGGGTATACCGATTTTGTCGGCGAGGTGATCTCTGCCTTGAGTGTTGCTGATGGCGCGGTTGTATTGATCGATTCCCTCGCTGGCGTAGAGGTCGGTACAGAGATCGCCTGGCGTTATTGCGACGAATTCAAGTTGCCTCGCATTGTAGTGATCAACAAGATGGATCGCGACAATGCCAACCTGGAAAAGGTAATGGCCTCTTTGAATGAATTCTCAGAAGCGCGCATGATAAAAGTGCAACTTCCCTGGGGAGAGCGAGGCGATTTCAAAGGAGTCATTGACCTCCTCAGCAATAAGGCTTACGAAGCAGATGGCAAGAAAGCAGTTGATATTCCTGCAGAATTTGCGGACGCGGCCGAGGAAGCCCGACATGAGCTTATCGAAGCCGCAGCCGAGGGCGACGATGCCTTGCTAGAGAAATATTTCGAGGGTGAGGAATTAAGTGACTCTGAAATTGCCAGTGGATTGAAGAAAGTATTCATGGCCGGAGATTATGTTCCCGTTTTTGTTGCTGCAGCCGGTAATGAAATTGGTGTTGGACCGCTCCTGGACGCATTGGTCAGTCTGATGCCCTCTCCTGCTGATCGGCCTGCTGTCGTTGCCCAGGGCGCCAAAGGTGAGGAGGAATTAATTGCCTCTGACACCGAACCCCTGGCCGCCTATGTTTGGAAAACGACCGCTGATCCCTTTGTAGGCAAACAAACCTTTTTCAGAATTTACTCAGGTTCCATCGAAGGTGATAGCCGCGTTTGGAATCAAAAAAGAGAAACCGAGGAGCGCTTTGGCTCGGTGAATATCCCTGTAGGCAAAGATCAGAATATTGTCAAGGTCATTCATGCTGGCGATATTGCCAGTGTCCCAAAGTTGAGTGAGACCGCTACGGGTGATACATTTTGTCTTAAAGGACATCCGCTCACACTTCCAGTTCCTGATTACCCAACTGGTTTGTTCCGGGTTGCGATCGTTCCTAAAACACAGGCAGATGCCGCAAAGATCTCTCCAACGCTTACCCGCCTTTGCGAAGAGGATATGACCCTTGATTGGTATAACGAAAAAGCCACTCGACAAACGATCCTGAAGGGTATGGGAAACCAGCACATCGACGTAGCAATTCGTCGTGCCGAGGCCAAATTGCAGGTTGGTCTGGAAACGATCGAACCACGCATCCCTTACCGTGAAGGGATCACAAAGGAAGCGACTGCATCTTATCGCCACAAAAAGCAAAGTGGTGGTTCCGGGCAATTTGGTGAAGTGCATATCACCATAGATACCTATCCTGAGGGTGATTTCGAACTGACCTGGGATGTCTTTGGCGGAGCAATTTCTCAATCTTATGAGCCTGCCATTCGCAAAGGCATTCTGAGTGTAATGAAAGATGGCGCGATTGCCGGATACCCGATGCAGAATGTCAAGGTCTCTGTTTTTGATGGCAAGGAACATCCTGTTGATTCAAAGCCTGTTGCTTTTGAATCGGCTGCTCGCGGCGCTTTCAAAGCCGCTGTCAAGGATGCGGGTCCGGTTCTCTATGAGCCGATCATGAAGGTTCGCATTACTGTCCCCGATGCAAATATGGGCGATGTAATTGGCGATCTGAATACCCGTCGTGGGCGGATGCAGGGCACCGACGCAGAGCGCGGTTTAACGACCGTTATCGCAGATGTTCCTCTGGCTGAGATGCTTAATTATACAAGCCAATTACGCTCCATTACTGGGGGCCGTGGCTATTTCATGATGGAATTTGATCGTTATGAAATTGTTCCCACCCATGTGGCAGACGAGGTAATCGCTGCTGCCAAATCTGAGGAAGAAGAAGATTAGAATAGTTTTTATAGTGGATCAATAAAAGGAGCCATACAGGTATTGTATGGCTCTTTTTGATTCTAAGGTTTTCTACGGCTCTTTAACCGCAGCCGCCACCGGTTGGTGCTCGTTTGAGCTCCATTTTAATTTTAGTGATATATTCAAGATCTTCGAAATGTTCTGGTTCCGGATAGGCAGCTGGGCAGGATGCGCCAAGAGCTTGTGTGAAAATATAGCGTAGCTCTTCATCCTGGCAATTATCCTTATTTCCTTCACAAAACTCTTTTTCATATTCTGTAGCAAAGGTATCCAGCCAATAATTTATACCGCCTTCGAGGATATAAACATTGGGCACTGACTCTGCGACAAGATATTTCCAGGCCTCTGTGGAATCTTTTTCATCATTGCTTGCTACCACGAAAAGCGTATTGGCTGGTTCAAGGTGGAACTCGCTGATCAGTGAGGGCAGCTCCTCCAAAGAGAGATTTTGTGAATCCATGATGTGGAAGATATTGTAATCACTCTCAGACCGGACATCGATTACTTTGAGGTTGATTTTATGCTCATGGAAATTATGCAATAATTCAGCAGGGTGAATTTGGTAAGCGCGTGCATCCAATTCGGGTTGTTTTACAGATTCGATCAGATTCCAGCGATCTTCAGAGGTTGGTTGCCCAACAAATGCGATGATAATAGCCAGAGTGACAACCACTGCAGCGCCAATATAACGCGCTTTGGGTTCGCTGTCCGCAGCTTTGCCGCCGATACTTCTTTCAAGTTTTTCGCCACCCCAGAACATGAAGAGTGCCATCAATGTGACGCCTATTACGATCACACCAGTTGGGATGTTGAATACATCCATTAGCGTTACGCGTCCAAAATAGCTGCCGTTGAAAAAGTAGGTGATCAATTGTTCGGTTTCTCCAAAGATGAAGACACCGACCAATCCGCCGAGGACAAAAAGTATCCCGTCGATTTTGAAGGTCGCCAAAGCGACGAGCGATGTGCCCGGGCAAAAACCGCCGAGAATAAATCCGACACCCATGATCAGGCCACCGACGATCCCAGACCAGAGATAGGTCGGGTTGACCCAGATCAGGTTGTAATCGAGCAAGCCGATCGCAGCTGCGCCGAAGATCATCAACATGGCAGTTACGATGGCCGTGAAGAAGACTTTGAAAACACGCAGATCCTTGAAGTAAAACTGCTTTGCCAGCAATGTCGATTTATTAAAGCCTGAGCTTTCCAGGACATAACCGAAGGCGAGACCGATCAATAAGAAAACCAGATACGCGATCAGTTTTCCGTATGTGGGTTCAAGAGAGAGAGGGAATGGAATCATGATTTAGCTCCTCCTAGTTCCAAAGTTTGCGGACAAAATAGGCGAGAGCATAAGCTCCGCCAAAGATGGCGAACATGACCACCCAGCTTCCTGCAGAAAGGCTTGCGCCTCCGGAGAGAGCCTGGCCGGATGTGCATCCGCGAGCGAGACGCGCTCCGTACGTGAAGAAGATCCCGCCCAGAAAGGCGAATATCCAGCGCGTCCGGTTGGATATATTTGGCCCTTTATTGGTCTCGAATTTGGCACGCCCATTAATGACACCTGAAATGAAACCGCCAATGATCACTCCAAGGGTTACCAGGACGATCCAGTTGTCGAGTGGGTTGAGTTGGCCGCCTGCCATACTGATCAGGTAAGGCACTTGATTGACATGGTCAGGTGCGATCATATCTTCAATAAAGGCAGCAATCCGGCTCAACCCACCCGATGCTCCCAAACCGTTTCCAGTCAGGAAGAAGGATGCGAAGAGCACCATCCCGAGGAGAACGCCGCCGACATAGGAATTCCAGTAATTTTTGGATTCGCGCATAAAAAGTTTTTTGTAAAAAGGTACTTTTACTTCAGGTGTTGCTGTAGTCATTTTAGGATTCCTCCTGGGAGTGGACGTGTGTTTCAACCTTGTCCCATCCCATAATCATGGACTTGATCCCAGCCATGGGGGTATGTCCCGTAGTGGTCAGGTATACGTGCAGAACGATAAAAGAGGCAAAGGTCCAGGCGATCAATGTGTGGAAAGGAGCCAGGAAAGGCAGCCCACCCAATTTCGCGGCAAGATCAGGCCAGCGCTGGACGCCCCAGATCATTATTCCGGTAAGGCCCTGCAGGGGGAGCAGCACATTCAGGATGCCAAAATATGTGATCTGTTGAAGCGGGTTTAACTTCTTCTTTGCAGTTTTCTCAAAGGGGTGTTCTTCCCCTTTGAAGATGCCCTGCAAATAGAATTTCGCTTGTAAAATGGTCTGGTCAAAGAAGCCGCGCGGGCGGGGCAGGTATTGCTGGATTTCGCCGCTGGCCAAATGATAGAAGAGGGAGAGCGCAGCATTGACTGCCAAAATCGTGGCCAGGACATTGTGGACTATTACGACCCCATTGAAGCTGAAGATGCCGAAACTGTCTGGATTGTGGATGATCACACCTGTGAAGAGCAACAGGACTATCGCAGCAGTCTGAAGCCAGTGCCAGAGACGTTCGTAGATCGAATACATATAGACTTCTTGCGTCTCAGGCTTGACCCTGGGGTTGCGGAGCGCTGAATAAAAGCGCAGCCCGCCGTGAGCAAATACCCCTAAGAGTACGCCGATGAACATCAATCCGCCAAATCGATCAATCCATTTGACAGAGTCGTGACCGAGAATGTAAAAATCCTGCTCGACACTGGATGGTTTATAGGAGAGCGTGCCATCTTCGCCCATATTCATTTCCCCATTGAAGGTGATATTGCTGTCTTTGACGAACTCAGGGAGTTTGCCACCCGGTAAATATGTTGAGATTTGGATGGCATCTGTGATCCGTGATTCTTCGGCATGACAGGTGGCACAATCTTTGGTTGCCCACTCATCTCCCGCTACATCATGACTAATGGTATAGGGTTGTACCTCACCAACAATTCTAGGATTATCCAGTCCAAGAAGGGTCAGGCGCGTGGTAATAAATTCTTCTTTTTCAGGGGTGTCGATACGTAATTCATCTTTTGATACGACACCATCGGTATTTTCGTCAAAGCGCAACATCACGCCGGGGTGGTACTGATCCCCTTCGAGATAGGCTGCTTCCAGATCGATAAGACGAACGGGGCGCTCGGGATTTCCATAGACCCAGAACCAGGTTGTTATCAGGTTATGAGGCGAGAGACTGGTAGTGCCATCAGCATTATCTCGAGGTAAAAGAACCGGTGCGTATCCGGTAACGAGAGTCCCGATTTCGCTGACATCTCCACCTTCCATACCGCGGCATTCTGTCGAGGCGCTTCCATCGAGATTGATGACGGTCCAATCGTGCATTTCATTCGCTGAAGAGTAGAGTTGCGGAATGTGGCAGGATTCGCAGCTGAGTGCGCTCATATGACGATCCTGATAAGGCAGCCAATCGTGAGTCTGGGTTGTATCATGGCAGGAGTCGCAGCGGCGCATGGTGTTTTCAAGATTGGGAGCGATGGTTCCCTGGGCGCTATCGCCCCGTGCAAATTGGTGCAAGGGGCGAACAAGATACTCGCCAATCTCAATGCGACGGGGATCGAAAATCAGGTGGTCTGGTTTTAGAGCATTGGCTTCTTCGTAGTAGAGCGGGTTATTGACTGAGTAGTGACAGTCGGTGCAACTTAATAATCGTTCGGCGTGAACATCCCACGGGCGAGTGAGCTCCTCTTTATTTGCCAGATTCATTCCTGATTCTGAGAGCCGTTGTGATGAAATGATCTGACCTGTTGTGATCGTACTCCAGCGATCTGGAGCACAACCTGATAATACCAATGGTTCTTCAATATCGTCGTGAACGAGACCATGGCAAAGACCACAATTGTCATTTACAGGCCCCTGAATATTGAGTAGATCGAATTTCACCTCGCCATTTTCCGTGAAGGCCTCTTTGTTCCAGACGTAATTTCCGGAGATGGATTCAACGATGCCGGTCTCGAATAAAACGGCAGTATTTGCCCAGCCAAATTCGCCATCTTCCAGCGCTTTGATGCGAGAATCGTTATCCGGATCAGGGATGTGACAAAGGAAGCAGTTCATCTCGACGACCCCTGAGGCCTCCCAATCCCAGGTGACCAATTTGCCAGTGTTGGGGTCAACGATGTGGGTTTCCGGGTCACCCCTGCGGATGGGGAGATTGGTGAGCAATGTTTCTCCATCGCGGGCGTAGACTGCTGGACCGCCACCGATATGGCGAGCCCCATAAAATTGGATCCAGGCCGGCGTGCTGAGATCAACGAGTTCATCTCCATTTGGTGACAGATAGCGATAGGTGAGTGAATTCCATTTTCCAAAGAACCCGGGTGTGATATCCCAATCCCGTTGGCTGGGTGTACTCCCGGGAGATGTGATTTCGTTCAATCCCAGGTTGGCGTGGTAGCTATGGCTTTCGATAAATTCGGCATCATGGCAGGCGCCACAGGTATTCATGGTCGAAACTGGCAATCCTGTTTCAATAACATTTTCGCGATTTTCATCCAGAAGGATTATTGCCGGATGAAGGGATGAAGATTGCAGGGTTGGAGTTTCTTCCTTTTTTGCCAGGGCATTCTGGCTGGTCCAGGAAATCCCTAAAATCACGAAGGTGAGTGCCAGGAAGCCAGGAATTTTTCGGTAGGTGAGTAGATATTTACTAGGCATGTTGCATTCTTTCCTCAAAATATTTAAGTGGCTGTTAATTGGTTTCGCGGAATCTTCCGCCCCAATCGATGGGGTCGCCGAAATAACCCAGGGCTTCCCAGTCCATCCGGCTATCATTGCCATGGCAGTGATCACATGTGAGCGCCTTTGAAGCAGGGCGCACTGTATGAGTGACGGGCCAATACATCCATGTTTCAGCAAAGCCATATTCGCCGCTATAATCCAATCCTGTGATTTCAGCACCAATTTCGAGTGCGGAATCCCAATCGAAAGTTGTCCAGAAACCGTCGTCACGGGCTGTAAGTGGTTGCAGTAAATGATTATTGACCGTGTCATAAGGCTGTTTCGCGATATGGACTTTGAATGGGAAGATCAGTGCTGTTGGGTCAGCGATATTACCGGCAGGTAAGTTGATCATGGTCGGCTGGCCGGGATCCATTTTGTCACCGAGCAAGTATCTGTATTCAAGGTTTCCGTTGAACCAGGCATAAGTCGGCGTGAAGTTGGTATCGTACTCAAAAGACCCTTTTATTTTTAGATAGGTATGTTTGTTTTCTTCAATCGTGTCGCTTCCTGCTGTGGACCAATCCCAATAGACTTTGGTG
>NZ_CEYOSI010000176.1:0-7669 GCF_982879505.1 Candidatus Desulfolinea nitratireducens | reverse complement strand
GTGTAACGGCTGAGCTCTTAGAACAAAAAGGCATTCGTGTTTTCAGTGAAGATCATATTGAAGATGCACTTATATATTTGAAGAGCCTGGAAGAATCTGATGCTCAAAATGAAAAATAACAAGGCCGCCTTCCCGATTGCATGTGAAATAACCGCAGAAATTACGTTGAATTTAAAATTTGAATAAGCAAGAAAGGATTAATAGCATGAAAATTGAATCAAATATTTGTATAGATGATACAAAAGAGCAAATCTGGAAAGTCATCACCGACATTGAGAATTCAGTCAATACGATTGAGGCAATTGAAAAAATCGAAATATTGGAGAGACCCGCCTCTGGGTTATTAGGATTGAAATGGCGTGAAACACGAATCATGTTTGGTAAGTCTGCGACTGAGGTGATGTGGATTACTGATTCAGCAGAAAACGAATATTATCAGACCAGGGCAGAGAGTCATGGAGCGGTTTATATATCAAGATTGCAGATCGAAACGCAGGGTGGCGAAACCTGTTTAAGAATGCTATTTGAAGGTGAACCACAGGGGACCTTTGCAAAAATAATGGCTGCTGCAACCAGCTTTATTTTTAAAGGTGCGACCCAAAAAGCGCTGGATGAAGATCTAAGAAACATTAAAGCTTCTGTAGAAAATTCTGATTGATAAATTATCATTGGATGAGGTCGAAAAGATCTCCCTCAACAGCATCAATTAATAAAGAGTAAGCAGGAAGAAGTAACCATGAAGATACGAATGAGTCCAAATATTGCCATAAGACATAAAGATTTCACCGGAGCAGTTGAATTCTATTCTAACGTGATTGGATTTGAGAATCGGTCCTCTGATCCAGAATTGGCGGACTTTGATGCGAATCCGATCAATTTATTTGTCCTGGAAGATGATGAGTTTAGTGGCCCTGTCATGGAATTATTCGTAAGCAACCTGGAAGAAGCTCGAGACCATTTGGTAGAAAATGGTTGTGAGGTTCTTCGGTGGAGAGGGAAGGGGCAGGATTGTTATATCCGAGACCCATTTGGTGTGATCTTCAATCTTTGGGAAGGGTAAATTACGCTGATCGGGAAACCAAATATAGAAATAAAGGAATAGAAAACGGCTATAAGCCGTTTTCTATTTAATGAGCCTAAGAACAACTTTGGAAGCAGCAAATATTTTTAGAGTTGAATAAGCCAGTATAATGGATATGGGCCCTGTAGATTGAACTGCACCCGGATTTATTTCAAGATGTTTTGTCGTCAGCTTTTCTGAAATGATCAGAATAATGCTGTGTTGGAGGAAGATATGAAAGCAATTGTGTGGACGAAATACGGACCACCGGATGTCCTTCAACTACAGGATGTTGAAAAACCAATCCCAAAAAACAATGAAATATTGATAAAAATACATGCGACAACAGTAACAGCAGGAGACAGCGAGCTGCGAAGACTCAAGCTCCCGCTTATGTTATCGTTCCCCATGAGGCTATATGTGGGACTCACGAAACCAACAAGAATAACCATCCTTGGACAAGAATTAGCTGGAGAAGTTGAGGAAGTTGGCAAAGATGTAGAACTATTCAAAAAAAGTGATCAGGTTTTTGGAACTACTGGTTTTGGTTTTGGCGCATATGCTGAGTACATTTCTCTGCCTGGAGACCCAAATGATGTACAGGGAACCCTGGCAATAAAACCATCCAATATGACCTATCAGGAAGCCGCTGCAGTTCCTACTGCGGGGTTTGAAGCATTGCATTATCTCAGGCTAGCAAATATTCAGCGCGGACAAAAAGTTTTGGTTTTTGGTGCAGGTGGAAGTATCGGTACTTTTTCCGTACAGCTTGCCAAGTATTATGGTGCTGAGGTGACTGGTGTTGACAGCACAGGGAAAATGGAGATGCTACGCTCAATTGGTGCAGACTATGTTATTGATTACACTCAAGAAGATTTCACAAAAAACGGCCAGACCTATGATGTGATTATCGATGTCGTAGGAAAGAGATTGTTTTCACGCAGGTTAAAATCGCTAAAAGAAAATGGTTATTATTTTTTAGCGAATGCTGGGCTGTCGCACCTTATTCTCAAAATATGGATTTCATTGACGAGCAGCAAAAAAGTAATTATTGCAGCAGCGAGCCAAAAGAGGGAAGATCTAATTTATCTAAAAGAGCTGATCGAATCCGGGAAGCTAAAAACGGTTATTGATAGAAGCTATCCATTGGAAGAAATTCCTGAGGCGCATCGCTATGTCGAAACAGGACAAAAAAAGGGAAATGTTGTCATACTAATAGAGCATAACAACTAAGCCTGATATTATACGACCAGCATTTTCTGTAAATCAATAAGTTGAAAGAAGGGACACTATGAAAAAGGCAGAACTTTTGCAAAATACCTTTTATCGCTGCGTTGTAGCTTGTCTACAAAACCCCAACGCAGAGCATTGGGACCAGGACTATAAAAATTCGTAAGTCCTAAAAGGATAACTTCCTAACCATACGTTGGAATAATTTGCTTTCGTTGGGGCTGGGACATCCAGCTCTGATTGAAAAGACAGCCAAGGTTCACAGGTATGTCGAAAAAGGAGGCAAATAGAAAAACATTGTCATTGTTATTGATAATCCTAAATAAAAGGAGAAAATAATGGAAACAAACGAAAATATCGCCAAATACGCTGCCCGCCTGGAGATCGACTATCCGGAGAAACTGGATCGGATGACAACTTTCTTCCGATTGATCATGGTCATTCCCATCGGTATCATCCTCGGTCTCATCTCGGAGGCAGGTCAGACTGTCACTAATACTGTTTTCCTCAATGAAGCCGGTGATGTGATGAAGTCAACTCAGGAGACGGTTGGAGGTCTGGCAAGTGGTCTCTTCGCAGCCACAGCCTTGATGATCGTTTTTGGGAGGCGTTATCCACGCTGGTGGTTCGATTTTTCTCGCGAGCTGGCTCGATTTGGGGCCAGAGTCGCCGCCTACCTTTTCCTGCTCACGGATCAATACCCATCCACTGTCGAGGAACAGTCTGTCCACCTGGAAATCGACTATCCGGATGTAGAAAGGGACCTCAATCAGTGGCTGCCTCTGGCCAAATGGTTACTGGCGATCCCGCATTACATTGTCCTGGCATTTCTCGGGATTGGGTCCTTCTTTGCCGTGATCATAGCCTGGTTCGCCATTCTGATAAAAGGAACATATCCGAAAAGTCTCTTCGACTTCAATGTCGGGGTAGGTCGTTGGGCTCTGCGGGTGGAGGCTTACGCAATTCTGCTGGTGACTGACGAATATCCGCCATTCAGTTTGAAATAGCAAAGACACCCAACCAACCCTTTTATGGATTGCCCGTGCTTGTGCAATTGCCAGGCACTGACTGTACTTAAAATAAAGCCAAAGGATCAACCGGGTAGACATCTAGCATACTCCTTTTCCTATCCGGTTAAATTACATTTGATCTGTCTGCGCCTCAGGATAGCGTGCGCGCTGATTATATTAAACTCAAGGATTGTTGACACAAAATCCCCGCTTTAGCCCAATCTTCGGTTGCAGAATACAATTGTATTGACAGAAGCAAGACAATATCGTGTTAAAAAAAGCACCCCGCATGAAAATGGCGGGGTTTGCTTCTTTAATGTTGGCTGCAATGTCGCGCCTATAATAAAGCTGTGAATGACTATTGTCAACCTACAATATTGTTAGCTGCCATCAGGACAAAATATTGCCTTATGGCCTTCTTTTCTTTTATGAATATCCTAAAACATCTCCCGATTTTTCATCACCCAATCGAATAACTTCTGGATTCCCTTCTCGACACCGATCTGCGGCCACCAGCCAAGCGCAGATTCTGCCGCGCGGATATCGGCGTAAAAGACGTGCTGATCGCCGGGGCGCCAATCGTCTCGGGCAACGGGGATTTTACGCCCCAGCAGCTTTTCAAGCATCGGGAAGAACTCGGCATAGACCGAGATCACATTTTCCGGCCCCCCACCCAGGTTGTAAACCTTCCCCGCGACAACATCAATCCGTTTAATAGCCGCATCGTAGGCATCCAGCAGATCGTCCACGTGGAGCACATCGCGGACCTGTTTGCCGTCGCCATAGATCGTGATCGGTCGTCCTGTCACCGCCGCAATGATAAACCACGCCAGCCAGCCCTGATCCTCAACCCCAAATTGACGCGGGCCATAAATGCAACTCTGACGAAGGACGACAGATCGCAGCCCATAAATACGGGCATAATCGCGGGCATATTGATCCCCCGTTCCCTTTGAACAGCCGTAGGGAGAATGAAAATCCAGGGGCTGCGACTCGGGGCATCCGTGTTTCAGGTTTGCGTAGCGCCAACGAGTGGCATCCTCGGCGAGAGCGACATCTTCCATCCCCCCGTAAACCTTATTTGTGGAGGCGTAGATCACGATCGGGTCACGTCCCGAAAGGCGGGCGGCCTCGATGACGTTGAAGGTGCCGAGGGCGTTGATCTCAAAATCCTCGCGGGGATCCGTGACCGATGTTGTCACTGCCACCTGGCCGGCCAGATGGACGATGACTTCTACGTCCCTGGCGGCGGATGCCAGGGATGCAGCATCGCGTATATCAGCCTGGGCAAGTTGAAAGGAGTCCGCGCCGTGAGTCTGGCGCAGCCAATCCACATTGCGAGGTGCCCCCGCGCGGGAGAGATTATCATAGACGATCACATCCTCGCCGCGTTCCAACAGACGGTGGACGTAATTCGAGCCGATAAATCCGGCCCCACCGGTGATGAGGTATTTCATAATATTTTCCCTGTGGGGGCGGGTCTAAGACCCGCCCTTACGAAAATCCTTCAACTGCTGATAAATTCCCGAAAGCGTTTCGCCCTCAGTCGTGAAACCGTAAACCCCGACAATGCCAGTGAAAGCGTAGTTATAAAGGCGCACGACGAGGGCGACCGCGAGGGCTGTGGACATATCGTTAGAAAGGAGATTGAGCGCACCACCAATGGCCGCTTCGAGGGTGCCGATTGCACCCGGCAGCGAGGGGATGGCATTCCCAAATGCTGCTGCACCAAGCCCAAAGAGACCCCAAATAAGGGTGGCCTGTGGGAAGAAGGCGGCAATGATGAGGGTATATTGGAAAATGGCGATCGCCCAGTTGATCAGAATCCAAAAGAGGAAACGGAGGAAGAGCCAGCCTTCGGTAAAGACTGAAAGACCCGCCAGAAGCGATTCGACCAGGCCGCTGCCGAGTCCCTGTAGTTTAGGGATGCGGGCGGTTAATTTGTTGAAGAGGTTGAGCGCCCATTTTTGATTTCGAGCGATAATATATAGGGCGACAATTGCAATCAGAACAACCCCACCGATCAGATAACCGATCTGTTCCGTCCCCTCGGCTTCAGCCACGTAGGGTACGGCCGTGATCAGAATCGCCGCCGAGATGATCAGATCGAAGATCCGCTCGACGACGATGGTCGGCAGGATCTCGGTAAAGCTGAGTTCTGTTTTTCGACTGAGTAAAAAAGCGCGCCCGATCTCCCCCAGACGGAAGGGCAGAAAGTTATTCATCAGATAGCCTTCGCCGACCGTAATGAAAGTATCGCGATAAGAGGGTCGGTTTTTTAGCAAAGTCCGCCAGACAATGCCGCGCACCATCAACCAGATGACGCTCAGAATGGCGGCTGCCAGGAGCAGAGTGTAATTTGCGGCACGGATCGCCCTCCATGTTGAAGGGAGGTCAACGGCATTTAATATAACGGCAACGAGAGCAAGACTGATGATCGCACCCGGGAGCCAGCGTTTTGCGTTTTGGAGGAAGGTTTTCATTTCGGGAATTTACCACAAAGACACAGAGAGCACAAAGAAGAATCTTTGTATCCACAGAGAAAAACTCTGTGAATTTTGTGTCTCTGTGGTAAAGCTTTAATCGTCGTCCAGTTTTAAGACCGCCATGAAGGCAGCCTGCGGGATCTCCACATTGCCAACCATCTTCATGCGTTTCTTACCCTTTTTCTGTTTTTCGAGTAATTTCTTTTTACGGGATATATCGCCGCCGTAGCATTTTGCGGTCACGTCCTTGCGCAGGGCTTTGATGTTGGCGCGGCTGATCACACGTCCCGCTGCGGCGGCCTGGATGGCGACATCGAACATCTGGCGCGGGATGGTTTTGCGTAGCTTTGTAATGAGTCGCTGACCTTTATGATAGGCTGCCTCACGGTGGACAATTGCGGCCAGGGCATCCACGGGTTCCTGGTTGACCAGGATCTCCAGCTTAACCAGATCATCCTTGCGATATTCGGCGAGATGATAATCTAAAGAAGCATAACCGCGGGTACGTGATTTCAAGTCATCGAAGAAATCGATGATCAGCTCAGAAAGAGGAATTTCATAATTTAACTGCACACGGCTGGGAGCGGGGTACTGCTGCTCTATGAAAGAACCGCGTCTCTTGGTGACCAACTCCATGATCGGGCCATAATATTCAGTGGGCGTGAAAATTTCGATATTCATCCACGGCTCGCGGATCTCCTCGATATCGCCCTCTTCGGGCAGTTCGGCGGGCGAGTCGACCATAAGGGTCTTGCCATCCTTCATCAGCACCTCGTACTCAACCGATGGCGCGGTAAAAAGCACGTTCAGGTCGTATTCTCGCTCAATCCGCTCCTGAATGATCTCCATATGAAAGAGACCCAAAAATCCGGCGCGGAAGCCAAATCCCAGGGCCTGGGATGTTTCCGGTTCGTAGACCAGGGAGGCATCATTGAGTTGCAATTTTTCAAGCCCGTCACGGAGTTCGGAGTATTCCTCTGCGACGACGGGATAGATCCCGGCGAATACCATCGGTTTGGGCGTCCGGTAGCCCGGCAGCGGACCGCTCGCTGGGCCTCTGGCTTGCGTGATGGTATCCCCGACGCGGCATTCCTGGATAGTTTTCAATCCTGTGGCGATATAACCAACCTCGCCTGCGCTGAGTGTTTTTGTGGTTTTCATTACTGGTGCAAAGATGCCGATCTCGACGGGTTTGAGATCCGTTTTTGTGGCCATCAGCCTGAGTGTGTCAGTGGGTGTGAGTGAACCGTCCACAACACGGACATAGGCTATTACGCCTTTATAAGAATCATAATGGGTGTCAAAGATCAGTGCGCGGAGCGGGGCATCCGGATCGCCTTTTGGCGGCGGAACACGTTTAACCACCGTTTCGAGAACAACAGGGATGTTGATATTATTCTTGGCCGAGATGCGCAGGATCGAATCCGGGTCGCCGCCGAGCAGGCTGACGATATCGTTCGCCACCTTATCGGGGTCGGCAAATGTCATGTCAATTTTATTGATAACGGGAATAATTTCCAAATCCGCTTCGAGGGCGGAATAAAGATTTGCCAGCGTTTGGGCCTCGATCCCCTGGGTCGCATCCACAACGAGGAGGGCGCCCTCACAGGCGTTCATCGCACGGCTGACCTCGTAGCCAAAATCGACGTGACCGGGGGTGTCGATCAGATTGAGATCGTAGATAATTCCGTCTTCACCGGTGTACTTCATATAGACGGCAGAGGCCTTAATGGTGACACCCTTTTCACGCTCGAGATCCATATCGTCGAGGACCTGCGCGGTCATATCGCGGTCTGCGATGGTGTCGGTCAGTTGCAGCAGGCGGTCAGCGAGGGTCGATTTGCCGTGGTCGATATGGGCGATGATGGAGAAATTACGAATAT
>NZ_CEYOSI010000175.1:0-7688 GCF_982879505.1 Candidatus Desulfolinea nitratireducens | reverse complement strand
ATCACTCGTCACGTTTCACTCTTCACAAAATCATCCTTTTTCATCTTTCAGTTTTTGCTGTACTATATCTAATTTCAAGAAAGTTTCCAGCAATGAAGGGTCGAAGTAAGTTCCCGATTGATCTTTTAAATAGTCCACCACTTTGCTTGGATGCCACGCCAATCGGTAAGGACGGTCCGTAATCAGAGAATCCCAGACATCCACTATCGCAAAAATCCGGGCGGCCAGGGGAATTTCTTCTCCTGCAAGCCCTTGCGGATATCCTGTTCCATCCCAATGTTCATGATGGCAGTAGGGGATATCAATCGCCGGGCGGAGATATTGAATTGACGAGAGCATTTCAAAACTATAGATCGGGTGCTGTTGCATGATCTTCAATTCTTCCTCGGTGAGTGGCCCTGGTTTATGCAATATTTGATCGGGAACACCTATTTTTCCAATATCGTGTAATAAGGCCCCTCGCCTTATATGAACCAATTCGTCAGACTGCATTCCTGTAGCTTCAGCCAAAAGTAAAGTGATCTTTGTTACTCGTTGAGAATGTCCCTCTGTTTCCTTATCGCGTAAATCCAGCGCGTGACTCCACCCCTCCAGAGTTGCATCATAGGCCAGGGTGAGTTCGGCATTGGCATTTTCCAGCCCGATGAACAAGCGAGATGTTTCGATGGCAGAACCGGCCTGATCTGCAAATGCCAACAGATGTTTTGCATGAGCTGAGGTAAAGAAATCAGGTTTATTACTGTTCAGATTCAAAAATCCGATCACATTCCCCTTGGAGCGGATGGGTACGCCAAGATAAGATCTCACCCAGCGACTCTCAGGATGGTCTACCCACCCCGGATGCTCACGCGTGTTGTAAACAATTTGTGGTTCTCCAGTCTCACTCATTTTTAGCAGAAGAGGCGTCTGGTCTACGGGCATCTGTCGGTTTAATACGAATGCCTCTTCGGTAAACTTTTCATCACCACGGCGGCGAACGACGTGTACAATTCCATTGTCAATCAGCATAATATTGATTGCTTCGTGCGGGACAACCTGCTCTACATTTGCCAGAATACGATCCAGGACAAGCTCGTAATCCAGAGTGCTGGTGAGCGCTGCAGCTGAATCTTTTAATGCTTCAATTACATTATATTGTTCCCTCTCAGCCGCCAATAACCATGCACGTTCAATCGCTGATGCAGCCTGATCTCCAATTGACTCCAGAAAGATCAGGTCTTCCCGATTATATGCCTCACGTGTAAGGCTGCGACCAAGTGCCAACCAGCCTGCCAAACCGCTCTGGCTGGAAAAAGGGATGAATATATTTGCGTTTAATCTTGAGAGTTTCTCCCGCTCGGGTTCAAGCTCCCGAGGAATGCTTTGATCAAGTGTCAGATAGACTGTACCTTTTGTGATCTCCAGTAAACGAGCTAATGGGCTGTCTCCTTCAAAATCCAGGTTTCTGAGTGTGTCTTCCTCTTTGGGGATGATCGAATAAAACCTAAAAGAACCAGATGGTTCATCGCGCGCGAATAAATAGGCCTGTGCTGGTTGGACAGTATTCTCCAGGGAATGGCGTAATGCCATTACAACTTGCGGAAAATCCACCGAGGTTTTTAAAAAGTGACCAAACTCCCACACGCGCTCCCTGAGACCGCGGTTCCGGCGAAAAAAAAGGAGATCTATATTTCTTTGCACCCAGGCGCGTAGAGGATCATATACAAATACGAGGGTGATAGTGAAGATGATGCCAATGATGAATATAGAATTGTCAGCAGGAAGAGCAATGCCAGTAATAGTGTGGGTTATCGTAGTGAGGAATATATAACCAACTCCTGCTAAAGCTGCCAATATTACATAAGCTGATCCTCGCGCAATTAAGCGGTCTGTATTCAAAAGCCTGTGACGCAAGATGGCATAGGCAATAGCCAATGGGAATAAACTCAAAGGTGGAAGAAATGCTGAGACATTAAAGGCAACGGGTTCAACAGTTGCTCGCGCCAAATAATAAGCAATGGGGCTGAAAGCTATTACACTACCCCATAATATGACGCCTGCCTGTTCGCGGACAATAGGTGTTGGTGCGCGTAAACGCCGGTAAAAGGCCAATCCCAAAAAAAACAGGATAGCCAGAGACGCAAAAAGATATTCTCGCTGCCAGGCATTTACATAAGCAGTCGGGTTGTTGAAATCATATAAAATTTGCAGACTCATCAGGATCAATATACTTGCAGGGAGGATACCAATCCAGCGTAAAACGGGATATTTTTTGCCCCAGGCAGCTTTATGAGGAAATACAAGGCTCAGAGTGAACAGGCTCGCTGCGGCAATTGGGATGGACATCGTCCATAGCCAGGAAAATACATGGGTAGTGTATAAATCAAATAAGCTCCCAATACCAATTCCCATGGAAGCGCAAAAAATCATAAATGCCCGCCCGGTAACATTATGCCACCTTACCCTAAAAACCCATAAGCCAATTAAAAAATATGTCCATCCAATAGTATAGGGAACGATAAAAAAGGCAAAGAAATCAAAAGATGGGAATTTTTGAAGTTTAATCCTTAGTTGATTTATCTCTCCTTGAGAGCGGTAAAGAAGCGAAACCTCCTCACCAACTAAATGATCTCCCAGAATTTTTGTGATTTCCTCAGTCTCTCGAAGATCCTGTCCATTAATTGAAATTAGTTGAAAGGGATATTTGAGACCGGCTTCTATTCCCACCCAGGGTGTATTTCCTTGTTCTTCGACACTGTTAAATACAAGTGTTTGTTCAACGAAAGCACCAATAAACGGTAATTGTGCCCAACGATAGGCTAAAAAGGGCACAGTGATTAATACAAGCAAAGAGCTAACCAATATTATATTGGTTAACCAAAGCCCGAATTGGTCTATGCGCTGGAGAAATCTGCCATTATTTTTTGTTTTTTTCAGAAACATGCCGATGTTTCCTTTATAAACTCTTTGTAAATAGAAGTTCTTTAGACTTCTTGCAAAAACCCCTTTTGACAATGCTCTAGCCGCCGTCCTCGGCGGCAGGGACACCGCCGGGAGCACTTATGCAAGAGGTCTTTTCTTATTATCTGGATAATCCTAACATAGCTTATTGAGATTTTTCCTATAATAATTGATATACACCTGAAATACCATCCATAATAACATCCATTATTGCCTCTTAAACAAGAAACGATCTTCCTCGCTGGCAGACGAGGAGATCGCTCCCTGATGGACCTACAGGACTCGTATTGCTACTTCATTTTTTATCAAGAGAACAGAAGTCCGCTCCCTTGTAAATCCTACCGTCGTTTTCGTAAAAAGGTCGGAATATCCAGATCATTATCTTTGTAGTTTTTCTCAATTTTATTGTGTTCTGATACAGGTTTTACATCGGCCTCTACGCTAACACTCTCTCGCGCTGGGCTGACAAAATGAGCCATATCTTTCTTTTCTTCGCGATGGCGGGTAGGGCGCAAGATACGGCGCGGAACGCCGCTGCGCTCAAAACCCGTCGCGATGACCGTGATGCGAACATCATCGCCCATGGTCGGGTCAATCACCGCACCGAAGATCATATTCACATCTGGGTGTGCGGTTTCACGAATAATCGCCGCGGCCTGATTGACCTCGAAGAGAGTCAATTCGGAGCCACCGGTAATGTTAAAGAGAACACCGCGGGCGCCATCAATGGTGATATCCAGTAATTGGCTGGAAATGGCTTGCTCAGCAGCTTTGCGGGCTCGCTCGTCGCCCGAGCCTGATCCCACCGCCATCAATGCTGCACCACCCTCAGACATGATCGTCCGCACATCGGCAAAATCGAGGTTGATCAAACCGGGGATGGTAATCAACTCCGAGATGCCCTGAATACCCTGATGTAAAACATCATCCGCCATACGGAAGGCATTCTGCAGGCTGGCACGCTTGTCTGCGAGCTGGAGCAGACGGTCATTTGGAATTGCGATCAAAGTATCAGCGTGTTCCTTCAATTTGCTGATCCCATCTTCGGCGGCCTGTATTCTGCGCGAGCCTTCAAAGGTGAATGGACGGGTAACCACGCCAATGGTCAGCGCACCCGATTCTTTGGCAATTTGTGCGATTGTGGCTGCAGCACCAGTTCCGGTACCTCCGCCCATGCCAGCAGTAATAAAAACCATATCACTGCCTTTGAGGGCCTCGTAGAGGTCATCTGCTGATTCCTCTGCGGCTTTACGCCCAATTTCGGGGTTACCTCCCGCACCCAGGCCGCGCGTCAATTTGTCACCAAGTCGAACGCGGGTGGGAGCTTTGGAAAGCATCAATGACTGGGCATCGGTATTGACAGCGATAAATTCAACACCCTGGATACCCTCAGCCATCATGCGGTCTACGGCGTTGGAACCGCCGCCACCTACACCAATTACTTTAATACGGGCAAAGGCTTCTGAATTACTAACTTTTTTCGAGTCCATTTTATTTCTCCTTTTCTTACGGTGTTACTTATCTGCCAGATAAGCTGCTAAAGAATATTGTTGTGGATATAATAACTAAGGCAAGAGTCTCTTGAGCCAATTTTTTGCTGCGTCCAGATTCATAAGCGGTTCTCCTTTTGCTCGGGATTTTCGGCCCTGATTAAAAGCGATTTCATTCTCATGTATTTTCATAGCCCACCGAAGCAGCCCTACGCTGGTTGAATATGCTGGTGAGTGCAATTGATCGACCATCCCAACCAGATTTTCTGGCTGTGCAGTACGAACGGGAAAGCCCAAAACCTCACTAGCAAGTTTTCGAATACCTTCCAATGCGCTTGTGCCGCCTGTCAAGATCATCCCGGCGGGGAGCAAGCCATCATAGCCAGAGCGTTTGATCTCTTGCAGGGAGAGTTCGAAAATCTCCTCAACGCGGGCTTCGATAATATGTGCCAATTCCTGCCGATTGATTTGTACGGGTTTATCCTCGCCAAAGGGACGGATAGAGAAATAATCTTCGGCGCCAACCTCTGCGCGGAGTGCATACCCTTGTTGAAGTTTTATCTCCTCAGCCTGTGCAACGGGCAGCCGTAAACCATGCGCAATATCTGCGGTCACATGGTTACCGCCAACCGCCAAGACCATCGTATGCCAGACTTTGCCATCTACGTAGATAGCCATATCGGTTGTCCCACCGCCAATATCGCAGACAGCTGCCCCCATTTGACGTTCATTTTCAGTGAGCACAACCTCTGCTGAGGCAAGTGGATTGAGTACAAATTGCTGCACTTCCACACCGGCGGCACCTACGCACTGGCGAAGATTTTCAATTGTGGCTGCAGCGGCGGTGATGATATGTGTTTCCACCTCCAGACGGTAACCGTGCATGCCATTTGGGGTCCGGATCCCATCTTGCCCGTCAATGCTAAAGCCGCGTTGAACAATATGGATCACCTCACGGTTGTGGGGGATGGCGACCGCACGAGCCGATTCAAGGGCGCGGGTAATATCATAGTCGTCCACAACCTCGCCACTGATCGCAACCACTCCGCGACTGTTGATCGAGGAGACATGGGCTCCTGCCATGCTAACCAGGGCAGAGGCGATCTCTATCCCTGAGCTTTGTTCAGCGCGTTCCACCGAGCGGGTGATGGCGTACGAAGCGGCATCAAGATCAACAATGATTCCCTTGCGGATGCCATTGGATGGCTCGATACCCACACCTAAGATACGCAGCACATCTTCATCTTCCACACGGGCTACGAGTGTACAAATTTTGGTTGTTCCTACATCAATTCCAACAACGATCTCTTCCATCAGATTAAGGCTCCGTCCGATAATATGGCGCGTGCGGGTATTCCAAATTGATCAAAACAGGTTGAATATTCTTCTGTGTTACCCAGGTTACTATTGATTCATAAATCCGTAATTTCAGCCCAATTTCTTCGGTAATATCGCCCAGTTGAACCGTCCAACCGCGCGGGTCCGTCCAGCCGAGACCAGATTGGGGATCATAAATAATCGGTGTTCCCGGCGGTACATGAGCGATCAACGATTGGAGCGCGGCCACCGTTGTGGGGGCAATAAAGGGTGGCGGCGCCAGCTCATCATAAGTAGATTCATCCACAACGGGAGCAAGTGGAGGCCCAAGGGCTGTGACGGTAATCAGTCCATCCACTTGCGCATTACTTCGGATGGCAACTCCATTCGCATCAATCCAGGCCATCATGCCATCCTGCTGCCAAATGAGTACGGGTTGACGTTCTTTCACGTTAACATTGACGAGATTGGGCAGGCTGGTCGTTATTTCGACATCTGCCAGTTCCGGGTAAGTGAGGCGTAAATGGCGTTCCATATATTGTGGCACGAGTGAGAACACTTTTTTTTCTGAGAGATCGAGCGCGCGGTTGATCTTTTCGGATGAAAGATATTGATTACCTCTGATCTGCGGGACAGAGACCATAAAATAAGGCGAAGTCCAGAGAAGATAAAGAACGATGCTCAAAATGATTGTCAATGCTGCGGAAGCCGCACGCCACTCAAGCCGAATGGCTGGCATGGCGAAGGAGCGCAATCCTTCGTAGGCTGGATTGAATGCGGCAGCTTCATACTGGCGGATATTCTTTTTACGTTTCTTGGCACCGACAAAGTTCGTCTTCTTCGAAGGGCGTATCGGTGAAACAGGCTTCAGGACGCGTTTTTCCTGCGCTTCCTGTGCTGCTTCAACGGCCCTGCGCTTACGGACGCTTTCTGCCCGGGTCATGGTCAATTTATGATTCACGCGTTACTCCGAAAACGTCGTTCTGTGCGGTCACGATCAGCTTTACGCTCCAGGGCAAGTTCAATCAGGCGATCAACCAATTGAGGATAAGAGAGGCCGCTGGCTTCCCAGAGTTTGGGATACATGCTGATCTCGGTAAATCCTGGCAGGGTATTTACTTCGTTCAGATAAAATTTATCGTCGTCTTTGTCAATCATAAAATCTACGCGGGCCATGCCAGCACAGTCGATCGCTTTATACGCCTTGACTGCGATCTGGCGCATCAGCTCGGCTCTTTCTTCAGAAAGTGGAGCCGGAATAAGCAATCCGGATGTTCCATCTATATATTTTGATTCATATGAATAAAATTCTCGACTCGGTTCTACTTCTCCGGGTACGGAGGCCTGTGGATCGTCGTTGCCCAGCACGCTGATTTCGATCTCACGGGCGTTGATGCCACGCTCGATCAGGATGCGGCGGTCATACGCAGCGGCTTCCATCAGCCCCTCACCCAGGCTGGAGCGATTATCGCATTTGCTAACGCCGACCGATGATCCCATATTGGCTGGTTTGACAAATACGGGGTAACCCAGTGTCTCGATTTTTTCGATGACTGCGTTCATATCTGCTTCGATCTCCGAGCGAAGGGCAAATACCGATTCCACAACGGGGATGCCATTGGCGATCATCACATCTTTGAAGATGCCCTTGTCCATGCCAACTGCCGATCCAACCACGCCTGCGCCTACGTAAGCCACATCTGCCATCTCGAGCAAACCTTGCATGGCCCCATCTTCGCCGTAGCTTCCATGCATGACAGGGAAGACCACATCAAAATCGCTTAGTTTGGTGTATTCAGTTTGACTCAAAGCATATAGTCCGGCCAGAGATGGATCACCGGGTAAAAAGACGGGGTTGAGTTCACCAGAGGCTTTACCGGAGAAGATCGCCAAAGTATTCTCACCGCTCATCCACGCACCTTCATGGGTGATGCCGATCTG
>NZ_CEYOSI010000174.1:0-7709 GCF_982879505.1 Candidatus Desulfolinea nitratireducens | reverse complement strand
TCGGTCACCGCTCAGAGACTGGATGCTTTTCCATCAAAATACGCTTGATAATGTACTAGCGGTGTAAGATCATTTGATATCGCTTTCCGTCGACCCCTACGCCGCGAACGCATATCTCTGCACCAATTTCACCCTCTAAAAGCAGACTTTCGGGAATTGAGCCGTGACGCACGGGGAGCAGGGCTTGCATCCTGCTTTTGAATATCTGCCCATCCCAGACGGGATCCACCTCCCAATAAGCCAGATCTGACAGAAAATCTGCCTCGATAATTATTTGATTCCCTTCGAGATGCGCAAAGTTAAGGGATTCTGCGGGAGGGAGTGGGGAAGCGGTATCCCGCTCAAAGGTGAAGGAAGATGTGGTTTTCGCAGTGAGCCTGCCACGGGTCGTGTGTGCTGCTCGCCAGGTTGCATCGGTGGCTATATATCGGCGACCTGATTTTGCCGCCACCCGCGCAGTCGTCCCCGATCCGGAAAAGAAATCCGCTACGAGATCTCCTTCATTAGATGAGGCTTTAATAATCCGCTCTAAAAGGGCCTCTGGTTTTTGGGTGGGATAGCCGGTGCGCTCATTGTGCAGGCGGGCGACGACGGGGAAGTACCACCAGTCCTCGGGAACTTTGCCACGTTTGAGATCGGGCACTTTGCCAAAGCCCGCTTTTTTGGATGATTTAAAGGTTTTTACCGTATTGGGGTTATAAGGTTCCCTGACTGCATCGGCATTGAAGGTATATTCTTTGCTCTTGGTATAAGAGAGAATAATATCGTGTTTGCGATTGAATGCGCTCTTGATCGGAGAAGGTCCATGATAGGTCCACACAATTTCGTTCAGCAGCCGGTCTTCTCCGAATATTTCATCAAGAAGAAGACGGGCGTAGGCATTGGCGTGCCAATCGAGATGGAGGTATAAGCTGCCATCTGGAGCAAGCAGGCGATGCATCAGGATCAGGCGCTGGTAGAGGAAGTCGAGATAGGCATCGAGGTTAGGCCAATGATCGTGGTAGCCCTCTGCCATTTGCCATTCTTTCGGTTTACGGGAATCTTCGTCTCGTCCAACGCGGGCCTGGAATTTTCGATTGGTAAAAAAGGGAGGGTCAATATAGATCAGGTTGATGCGCCCCTCGTATTCTGGCAGGAGGGCAGCCATAATCGCAAGGTTATCACCAAGGATGACCCGATTTTCAGGAGGGCTTATTTTTTGTTCGGAAGTGGATGGAAAAACCCAGGCCTCTGTTTTCAGAGTGGCAGCTTGGAGTTTGGCGCGTTTCTTTTCAGGCCAGGTAAGAAGAGGCATAATTGGGGTAATTTCCTCTCCATTAGGGAGAAGGGTAGGGTGTGGGGGAGGTGAACCTAGCTCTAGCTATAAAAAATATTGATCGTCGTTCCGTGACCGCGCCTGTAGAGCTGCGGGCCATCGTGGATCGGACGCAGCCAACGGAAGAGCCATTTGGCTTCGTTAGTGCGCATATTGATACAACCCTGACTCATCGGCACACCATAATTATCATGCCAATAGGTGCCGTGAAAAGCATGTCCCGCTTCAGTAAAGAAGCAAGTCCAGGGAACACCGGGGAGTTCATAGGCATCTGGGCCAGATGCAAGACTACCGTTTCCCATATGCTTGGAGGGCATTTTTTCGCGAACATTAAAGGTTCCGGGAGGCGTGTTCAACCCAATCCCATTTGGATTGCCCTGATTTAAGCCGGATGAGATCGTTGCTTCGAAAACGGCTTTTTCGTATTCATAGGCGATCACACGTTGCGTGGAAAGATCAACATCGACACGTTTGTCTAGAAATTCAATTTCAGGGGTGATAGGAGCCAGAGATTCCGGGGGGATCATCCGCAAGTGGGAGGATTGTACATAATAAGGAACGGAAACAAGCTCATCAAATATGCGATACCAGAGTTTTCCATCAGGCCCTTCACCAATCTCGTCAACCCAGTGGACAGATTCATAATAAAGGAGATAAAGCTCTTCCCACCCGTAAAATTTCGTATAACGCATTGCACGTGTATAAGGAACCGTTACCTCTGCCAGATAACGCGTACCCTCTTCAAGGTTGGTTATCGTGGGATTATAAATCGTTTGAACTGGTTGCAAGCGGGCACGGTGGACAAAACCACCCCAAACGCGATACCAAACGGGATTATATGCTGGCGTTTCGGCAATCACTTTTTCATAGACGGTCAGTAAATCGTCACGATACCATTGCCCTACAATCCGACTCTCGTCGTTGGGTTGGCTGTGTACGCTAATGGCATCGGTTGCTACGCGGACCAGCATCCGATCATCGAAAAAACCAAAATCACTTTTTCCGGATGAAAAAGCCATACTGCCAAAAGCGAGCGCGCTGAGTTTGAGAAAATCTCTTCTTGAAATATTAGTCATTGTGGCTGAATTTTACCCTAATTTGAGAATGATAATAATTTGCATAAATTACTTATTGTATGGGATGATCCCTGGAAATCATTTCTTACAAAAAAAGACAGCCTTCATTAATGGTGAAGGTTGTCTTTTCTGTTTGGATCAATTTATGATTAGTTTAGGGGTGTCATACCCTTCATGATCTCTTCAATTGCCATTGTATGGCTGCAAAATTCGCGTGACTGGTAAAAATCGCATGTACAGCTTAATTTTCCGTCTTTTAGCTTCACGCGATGACCATTATTTGTTCCATCTACCGAGATTTCAAGTGTTTCAACTGTAAAACGTTCCCGCTCTTCTGCATAGCGTTTTGCTTTCTGAATTTTACCGATCATACCAGAATCCATTTTTTATCTCCTTTAGTGAATAGATACAAAAAAACACGCGAAAATCGCGTGTTTTTGATTGCAAAAGGGGGATAGGTCGTCTGAACTCGCATAAGATTTTTTATCCTGTCCTATCAGTATATAGTGGAATCAGGATGAAGTCAACAGATATTCTCAAATTCTAACAAATTTGTAATATATCTATGTTCCCCAATCGCGCAAATAAAGGAAATCATACCCAATCGTGCGGTTGCTGACTTTTGCGATTGGCGGCATCATTCGTTTGAACTGATTGCGTTGCACTCGCCGCATAACGGAGCGCACAAAATTCTGGTCAAAGCCGGCCTCCACACACTCTTCCAGTCGATATCGCTGGTCAATCAGCAAATAAAATAACCTATCCACATCTTCGTAAGTGAAACCAAGTTCATCTTCATCGGTCTGATTTGCCCACAGATCTGCAGAGGGGGCTTTGTCTACAATTTCCTCCGGAATACCCAATGCGCGTGAAAGCTGGCGCACCTGTGTTTTGTAGAGATCGCCAATTGGATTGATCGCAGAAGCCGCATCACCATAAATCGTTGAGTATCCCAGCAAAATCTCGGTTTTATTGCCAGTCCCGATCACCAGCCCGCCAAAAGATTCCGACTGATCATATAAGACGATCATCCGGCAGCGCGCCATAATATTGCCTTTGCGCGTTTTTGACATTTCAGGATCAAGGGCGATCAGTGGATCAGCCATCTCTGTGATCGGGATGGTTAACGATTGGACGCCAAATTTCTCTATCACCAATTGAGCATGGTCGAGAGAATCCTGGCTGGAGGCCTTATACGGCATCCGCACAGCGAGGACATTCTCCTTTCCAATTGCTTCCGCGGCCAATACGCAGGATAATGCTGAATCAATTCCGCCCGAAAGCCCGACCACAGCACGCGTAAACCCAACGCGGTTTAATTCCGATTTAATGAAACCGGTTAATATTTTTCGTGCCAGGTCAGTGTTGATGGATAAGTCAGATATTGTCATTTTGTCCAGAACCATTCCCAATCTCCTCGTACACTTGGGCATAATTACCGCTTAGCGCTTTTATTTTTCATCCTTACCCAAACGCTCTGCGTTGGTGTATTTCTGTGAAAATCCGCAACGCGGAGCATTGCTATCAGGTTTTTGGCTTGTGGGTATATTTCGCTTGTCATTCATTCTAGAACTTCTTCAGTTAGGGTTTCTTTCCATGGATGCATAGTTACCGTCCTGTATGAGCAGTCCCATCGTTTGCCTCGAGAATTCGTCTCAACTCGCGCTGTACCAAAGCGGTCCGTTCATCACGCAGAAGGGGCAGGCGCGCCCGGGTGCGGTGGAGTTGGTTTAAATCCAATTCAGCAAAGGTGAGCGCTTCCTCATGGTAGGGCCCTTTGGCAATTAATTCGCCGTTGGGATCATACACCGTCCCACCACCCCAGAAATTCAGCCCATCTTCATAGCCGACACGATTGCTATGGGCGACAAAGGAGGTGAATAGATTGGCGTAAGCCCGATTGGTATGCTCCACCCAGCGCGCGGATTCAAGCCGGTCATCATCTTTCAGACCTCGTCCTGGGGAGGCAGAGGTCAGCAGGAGAATATCCGCCCCATCCAGCCAGAGCAGATAGGGAGGGGAGATATGCCAAAAATCTTCGCAGATCAGCATTCCGACCCGGCCAAAGCGTGTATCAAAGGCACGAATGGAGTCTCCCAGGGCGAAAAAGCGCCCTTCGTCGAAAAGTCCATAAGTGGGCAGATAGACCTTGTGATGGACGTGGAGAACCTCACCTTCTGAAAGATATGCATCTGCAATATAGAAGCGATGACGGTTGTCTTCATTAACAAAGCCGACCACGATATCGATCTCTTGGCTGGCTTCGAGAAGGGGGCGAAAGATGGGGTCATCTTTTGTGGGAGAGTGGGCTACGCTTGGGGTCAGGTCCTGAAGGGTATATCCCGTCAGAGAAAGTTCGGGAAAGAGGATCAAGCCTGCGTCCTGTTCGCGGGCGTGACCGATCAGGTCGAGATGTTTTTCGAGATTCGCATCCACATCCCCGAGCTTGGTATTAATTTGTGCGAGGGCAAGTTTTAATATAGTCATTGGTTTGATTTTCTGCCAGCTGATTAATTTCACCTAATCTTACCAAAAAAATAACCGCCGAGAGAAGGTTCGGCGGTTTAGCGGAGAGGGTGGGATTCGAACCCACGGTGACCCTAAAGCCACAGCGGTTTTCGAGACCGCCCCAATCGTCCACTCTGGCACCTCTCCATTGGGCGGCCTGTATTATACTCTTAAATTTCAAAGACAGAATGTGGTTCGGGATAATAAACTGCCTTGAAACCATTCATCTCCAATTCTTTTTTGAGAGGCAATGCGCCGCGTTCTTCCGCGTGGACGAGGAAGATTTTTTGAACCTGATCTTTAACTGCTGAAGCGTATTCAAAGAGCAGGTCACGCCCTGCGTGGGCAGAAAGACCGCCGATAGTCTCTACCCTGGCTTTGCGGTTAAATTTTTCACCAAATATTTTGATCTTTGTCTCACGATCGGCAAGTCGACGTCCAAGCGTATGTGGGGCCTGCCAACCGACTATAAGAATAGTATTGGAGGGATCTTCGATATTATTGCGCAAGTGATGCAAAATGCGTCCAGCCTCTGCCATCCCTGAGGCAGAGATGATAACGGCGGGTTTTTTATAGTCGTTAATCGCTTTGGATTCTTCGACTGAACGAGTGTAGTTAATTTGAGCGAAATCCAGGGCAGCGTGGCCGTGCTCTCGAATATGATTGATGGTTTCTTCATCCATTACCTCAGGATGTTCATTGAAAATTTGGGAGGCGTTAATTGCCAGGGGGCTATCGACATAGATTGGCACAGTGGGGATTTCACCCGCTGTGATCATTTCGTGGAGGAAAACGGCCAATTCCTGGGTACGTCCCACCGCGAAGGCCGGGATGATGACCTTGCCACCGCGCTCAATCGTTTCCTGGATGACCGCGCGCAGCTCTTCATAAGCCTTTTCTGGTGAGCGGTGAGCCTTATCCCCATAGGTTGATTCCATAATGAGATAGTCGGCGTTGACTGGCAGAACCGGATCGCGGAGGAGGGGCAGGTCACGGCGGCCAATATCGCCTGAGAACCAGAGACGAAATTTGCGCCCATCTTCTTCTATATCCAGAGCGATTCCTGCGGAGCCAAGTATATGCCCCGCATCCATGAAGGTCGCCCGGACACCCTCAGCAACCTGACTAGGGGCATCATATTCGACCGATTGAAAATGCCCGGCGACGATCTCAGCATCTTCCAATGTATATAGGGGCTCAACAGGAGGCAGCCCTTTTTTGGCACGCTTTTTATTAACGAAAGCCGCATCGCTCTCCTGGATATGACCAGAATCACGTAACATAAGTTTAACGAGGTGGGTGGTTGCTCGAGTCGCAATGATCTTTCCGGGATACCCTTGTTTTACAAGATTTGGCAGATTGCCGCTATGATCAATATGGGCATGAGAAAGTAGAACCGCGTCAATTTTTGAGGGATCAAAGGGGAAGTTTCGGTTGCGCTCATAGGTTTCTTTACGCTTGCCTTGAAAGAGACCACAGTCGAGCAGGATGCGTGAACCGTTAATTTCAAGGCGGTGCATGGACCCTGTTACTGTGCGGGCTGCACCATGAAATTTGATTTTCATAAAGCCTCCTGTTTGGTTTTCTATTCAGATGTGAATAAAGAAAGAAAGCTTACGCAAATAATTTTAGAGAGATAAAATAAACTCCCATTACTGGAGGCTGGGAATATCCTTCAATGAAATCATATTGTCACAACATCTCAGTTATGATTTTGACATTGTAATAAGAATCTCGTCCCCAAATTGCCTCATTCGCCAGGGGGATTTATCCATAATTGTTGCTAAAGATTTATTGTCGCAGGGGTTTTCTTTGGCGATAGTCTCCATCATATAGCGCGGCAGGATGATATCGGATTCTACCCCCATCGTTTTGGCTTTTTCCTTGCGCCACTCGCGCATGTTGTCGAGACGGAAGAGATAAGCATCACTTGGGCGAGGGGAGGATGTGCGATGGACGAGATCAGCGCACCGCCCTTGTTCTACTGCTGCAAGAAGGCTTTTCCCAAAGCGGTTGATCTGTCGAGAGGTGAAACCATCGATCTCGAGATCACGCCTGTTCCGGGGCTGAGACACCGCTAATTTTAATAATGTTTTGTTGCCAACAATTTTGAAAACTGGTCGGTTAAGCTTTTCAGCTAATTGCTCACGGGCCAGGTAAACCTCATTCAAAATGGTAGCCTGCCGCGGGGCAAGTTTGGCCCGCCCCCCGATCCGCTCCCAGCCGGGAAGTTGTTGGCGGTCACGAATTCCGTTGAGGGAGGCAGCTAAAACAAAATCTTCCTGCGCCAATTCCCAACGCTCTCTGTCTACCAGTTCGCTTTGAAATATCTCTCTGAGGGAAATCAGATAGTGAGTATCAAGACGGGCATAGTTGAGCATTTTAGGGGTGAGTGGACGTTTGCCCCAATCTGCCTTTTGATATTTTTTATTCACCTGTACATTAAATTTCTGATCCAGAATTTTGCCCAGGCCAACGGCCTCATAACCAAGAATTCGTGCCGCGATCATCGTATCGAAAATATTGGTAAAGTGAAAACCAAAATCACGTTTTAGACAGATCAGATCATACTCGGCAGCGTGGAAGATTTTTTCAATCTGTGGGTCTTCGAACAGGGGTGACAAAAGGTTGAGATCAGTCAGGGCAATAGGATCAAGGAGATAATCTTGTGTGGGTGTTGAAAACTGGATTAAACAAACCTGCTCGCGATATGCGTGCAGGCTATTTGATTCGGTATCAATGGCAATGCGTGGTACCTGTGCGAGATCTTCAAGCAATTTTTTTAGATCGGTCTCACTTGCAATCCATCG
>NZ_CEYOSI010000173.1:0-7716 GCF_982879505.1 Candidatus Desulfolinea nitratireducens | reverse complement strand
ATTGGGATGCCTGCTTCTGCGCGAGTTTCAGGAAGAAGATCGTTCCTAAAATGAACAGGGTCATCTCCAACATCAGAGGCGGCCCGCGGCTGATTGTTTTTTGTCACCCATCCTACAATGGATGCAGATCCGACATCCAGGCGATGTCCCCGCTCCAGCATTTGTTGTGCCGAAGGACCATAGGCTGATTTGAGGATAGCAGTCGTTCCGGAGCGCTCTACCATGAAAATGCCTGCGTGGTAGTATCCAAAGCGTTCAACAATCAGGCGAGTTGTTTTACCGAAGAGTTCGTCCAAATTGAAGGTTGAAGCAATACTCTGGGCAACCTCAGAAGCCGTGCGGATGTATTCGGTGCGTTCTTCAACTTGAGATTGAAGTGACTGGTATAACGTGCTTAAATCATCGGCCATCTGGTTAAATGAATAAGCTAATTCTCCAATCTCATCATTGCGTTTTACAAAGAAGCGTGCCAGCCAATCTCCTTCAGAAAATTTACGAGCAGTTTCAGATAGATCTTGTATAGGTTGTACAATCCGACTGCTAGCGACCCAAAGAACTACTCCCATTGCAATGAGTGTGATCATAAATAAGATGATAAAGAAGGGGACCAGGTTATCTATTTGTCCGAAAGCGATTTCATTAGGTATTTCAAGGACAACCTGGCTATGAACTGATGTAATTTGGTGAGATTGTGCAACAACCGGTATCTCCAAGTTATTTTCGAAATCTAAAGAGTGGAAGATTTCTTCTGCCTCCTCAAGAGGAGGCTGTTCCAAAAAACTACTGAATACATTTTGCTGCTCCTGCGAGGGATCAAAGGCTACCAATTGTTTTGTATATGGGTCTATCCCAATATAAACACCATTGGAAGAAATGATATATGCGCTTGTACTGGGGTTGAATAAAGTGGTCTCATTGAGAAAGTCTTTTATTGCATCCTTTCCGGTCAGCCCAACTAAAATACCTAGATCTTCCCCTGTTTTTGCTTTTAGGGGTTTGGTTGTAAAGATATAAAATTCATTAGGAAAGAGTGGGGAGAGACCGTAAAGCCCAACAGAGTCTGCTTCTCCGGTAATTTGAGGGTAGTAGGGAGATTCTGCCAATGAAACTCCGTGCCAGGCATAATTTGTAGAAGCGTAAATTACGCCTTCAGGATTCATTATAAAGAAAGAGTGAAAAAGAGGTTGCCCTTCGGGGCGGTTTACGATATCGAATTCTTCCAGTAATTGTTTGCGATAAATACTCGAATCGTTTCTTATAAGATTTTCTGCTGCTTCCTGAAAGCCAGGGCGACGACCGATGCGTGCCAATCGGATTTCTTTGGTATTCATGGACTGATCGAATGTATCTGCCTGGCCGTCCACAATGCTGTGGATTTGTAATGAAACCTGATCTTGAAGCAAATTTCGTGCGCGCAAAAAACCAACCAGTCCCATAATCGAAATTGGAATAACTGTAAATGTGAGTAAAGCCAGGACCATTGAGCGGGCCAGCCGGCTTTTGAATTCTGGTTTTGTTAAAGGTGGGGTTGTTTCCTGGGGGATTTGATCAATCATAGTTGTATTTTTATTGAAGCTCCCAAACAGAATCCCCGGCCAATATGCGACGAATTTGTTCCGGGAATCGGTCTGGATCAAGGGGTTTTCCGAGGAATCCATTAAATCCTGCGGCCCGAGCTTTCTTGATCTGCTCGGGGCTGGCTTCAGCAGTAACCGCAACAATCGGAGTTGATTTCAAACGCTCAGAATTGCGGATTTTTTTGAGTGCGCCATAGCCGTCTTCGTATGGTAAGCGAATATCCATCAAGATCAGATCGAGGCGATGAAGTGTATCAGCATACTCTACCACCTCATATCCAGATGTTTTCCACTCACAATGTATGCCAAGGTATCCCAGCATTCGAGCGATTAAAACAAAATTGGAAACATTGTCCTCGACAACCAGTACTGTTACATCTTTCAGTGCTGGGGATTTGCCAGTGGGTTCAGTAATTTGATTCATAATTATCCTAGAAAAATTGTTTTGGAGTGTTTTTTCCTGACTATAGATTATCTTTTTTTAGCCGATATCTTTCAATCTGTTCGGTCAAAATATCAACATCTATTGGTTTTTGTATATATCCATCACAACCGGCTCCCAGCGACCGCTCCTTATCTCCGCGCATAACATTTGCCGTTACTGCAATCACTGGGATTCCTTTGTACTCTGGCTTTGCTTTGATCTTCGCAGTCAAGGTATACCCGTCCATGTCGGGCATATTGATATCCATTAAAATTATGTCTGGGTGATGATCTCCAATCTGTCTAAAAGCTTCATCCTCGGTACTAGCTTCAAACATTTGGTAGCCTTCAGCCTCGAGAACACGGCGTATTAGAACCCTGTTCTCAAAATTATCTTCAACGTATAAAACTTTTCCAGTTTTTTCTGCCATGAGAAGAACCTCCATACATTTGCATCTATTTTACCTATGCTTTTTCTTAGGAACATAACAGCAACCTTGCAGAACTGTAATTGGGCATGATGAGATGTGTCAAAAAATATATAGTCCATCCTCCAGAAAGGCTTGCCAATCTGCATAAAGGCATTATTAAAAGAGGCCTTTCGTTAATTTCCCGCCCAAATTTTGGGGTATCCCAAAAGATCTTTGATGATCAGATTGTCTCAAACAATCCCATATGGAAAAGTTAAAAAAGAAAACAGACATCTGGTCTAGCAAGGTGCCTGTCTACGTCAGGACTTACGCAAAATTCCATTTTTCTCGCTGCAACGCTCTGCGTTGTTGCTTGTCTACATTATCCCAACGCAGAGCATTGGGACTAGGACTATAAAAATACGTAAGTCCTATACGTATTATTGAACTCGTCTCTTTTTAGCTAATCCGCAGCCATAGGCTCTGGGGCATCCTTTTTCTCTTTGCCTCCATCAGCAACGCCGTATTGTTGCTCCAACTCCTGGCGGAACTGCTGTGTGTACAGGCGGTAATAATGACCCCGCTGGCGGAGCAATTCCGCGTGGGTTCCCGTTTCTGCGATTTTCCCGTCTTCAATAACCAGAATTCGGTCTGCGCGGCGTATCGTGGAAAGGCGATGGGCGACAATGAAGCTGGTTCGCCCCGACATCAAATTTTTCATCCCTTGCTGAATGAGCGCCTCGGTCAAAGTATCTACGCTGGAGGTGGCCTCATCCATGATAAATAATTCCGGCTTGGACAGGACGGCACGGGCGAGGCTGATCAATTGCTTCTGACCTGTGGACAAAAGATTCCCGCCCTCACCGACATTCTCTTCATAGCCCTTCGCCAGGGAGGTGATGAAGTCGTGCGCTCCTGCCATATTGGCTGCTTCTTCAATCGATTCATCTGTTGCACCGAGGCGTCCGTAGCGAATATTCTCACGGATAGTGCCAGAGAAGAGGTGAGGGGTTTGCAGGACAATCCCAACCCGCTCGTGGATACTCTCAAGTGTATATTCTGTGTAATCACGTCCATTGATGAGCACGCGCCCGTTCTTTGGTTCGTAAAAGCGACAGAGCAAGTTCACTATCGTTGATTTCCCTCCACCTGTTGGGCCAACGAGAGCAATCATCTCGCCGGGTTTTACCTTGAGTGAGAAATCTGTCAGGACAGGCTTGCGCTCCTCGTAATAGAAATCCACATGGTCAAACTCGATCTCACCCAGCAGGGTTTCCGCGTCAATTGCGCCTGGGAGGTTATGGACATCCGGCTGTGTATCTACTAATTTGAATATTCGCTCAGCCGAGGCGATAGAGTGTTGCATCTCTGCGTATACCCGGGCAATATCCTGGATCGGCCAGAGCATAAAAGTCAGATAAGAAACAAAGGCATGGATGCCGCCTATGGTGAGGAGTCCTGCCTGGCTCTGAATGCCGCCATACCAGACAATGGAACCCAGCGCGACAGCAGCGATAATTTGAACAATGGGAAGGAAGAGCGCCGAAAGCCAGGCGGCCTTGTAGGAAGCCCTGTACATATCTCCTGTTAGTAATTGGAATTCGGACAGGTTTTCATCTTCACGGCCAAGCGCCTTGACCACACGCACACCGCTGATATTTTCGTTATATGCACCCGTAATTTTGGAGTTGGCACGCCGTGATGCACGGAACTCGACCAGGATTCGTTGGCGGAATTTAATTCCGACGATCACCAGCACAGGAATGATTGCAAATACAATCAATGCCAAACGCCAGTTGATTATGGTCATGAATATGACAGAGGTGGTGATATTTGTAATGGCCCAGGTAACATCGAGCAAACCCCATGTCATCAGGTCTGCCACCCGCCCAGAATCCGAGGTAACACGGGACATCAGTCGTCCAACCGAGGTCTGGCTATAGTAGGCAAGCGACAGGCTTTGCAAATGGTCAAACATCTGCTTTCGGAGATCAAACTGAATTCGTTCTCCGAGTACGCCGGCTAAATAAACAAATATAAAGACCATGATTGACTGCACAACGATAAAGCCGCCAAATATCGCAGCCAGCTCCATCAATCGATCCACGTCGCCAACCGCAATTCCTTGATCAATGATATTTTTATTGATATAGGTAAGGACGCCGTCCAATACAGAGACAATGGCGATAGCGACAAAAAATCCTAATGCCCAGTATTTATGGGGTATTACAAGCGCAATGATGCGCTTTAACACAGGCAGGGTGAGCTGACTGGAATATTCTTCTTCTTCGAGTTCGATATTATCTTCAGGCATGATTTACTCCAACATCCGATTTCTGAATTTCTTTCTCCAATTCTTCATCAATTCGGGTTTGAATCTCGTAAATTTCACGATACATCCCATCTTTTTCGGCCAGTAATTCTTCGTGTACACCGGCTTGAACAATTTCTCCCTGATCCATTACCAGGATCAGATCAGCGACCATGACAGACTGAATGCGATGGGCAATAATAAAGGTGGTCCGATTTTCCATTAGATTATTTAGCGCAGTCCGAATCTCCGCTTCCGTTTCAGTGTCCACAGAGGATGTTGAATCATCCAGGATCAGGATATGCGGATTTTTCAGCAGGGTGCGGGCAATTGCCACGCGCTGTTTCTGTCCGCCGGAGAGGGTGACACCCTTTTCGCCAACAAGGGTATCGTAGCCATCGGGAAAGGTCAGGATGACCTCATGGACGGCTGCCGCACGAGCAGCTTCTTCAATTTCCTCCTGGTTTACCTTGCGACCCACCCCATAGGTAATATTCTCGCGGATCGAGCGGGAGAAGAGGAAGGGCTCCTGCTCCACAATGCCCGTTTGCGCACGCATATATTTTCGAGGGTAATCCCTGAGCTCGACTCCATCGAGACGGAGAGAGCCACTGGTGTAGTCGTAAAAGCGCGGAAGCAGGTTGACCAGCGAGGTTTTCCCAGAGCCGGTCGAGCCAAGCAGCGCGATAGCTTGCCCGGGCTCGCAACGGAAGGAAATGTTTTTGATCACGGGCGTCCCATCCGATTTTTCGTCGTCATAAACAAATGAGACATCATCAAAAACGATCTCGCCACGCACAGATCCGTTGGGATGAAATTTCCCTTCGGTCAGTGGTTCGCGATCCTGTTTTGCTATTTCCATCAGACGGCCATAAGAGACCAGGCCCGTAGAAGTTTGCACGATCAAACGCCCTAAATTGCGAATCGGCCAAATCAACCAGACGACCAAGCCAACATAGGCGACATATGTTCCAACCGTGATCTCGCCATTGATCGCCATCATGGCGGCATAGACGAAACCAAAAAGCATTTGGCCGCCGAGAACCAAATCGGAGATGGGCCAGAATAACGAGTGCATCATCAGCAGATGGCGACCACGCAGAAATTTTTCCCAATTATCGCCTTCAAATTTATCCTTTTCGTGCTTTTGGCGGGCGAAGGCCTTGACAACGCGAACCCCCGTCAGATTCTCCTGAAGGGTGGTCGATAAGACCGTCGCCTGCTCCTGATATTTTTCATAACGCTTTGTAACGCGTTTAAAGAACCAGATCGAGATATACAGCATGAGGGGGATCGTAACCACGGATATCCATGCCAGACGTGCATTAAGACTAAGCAGGGCGGCGAAATTGATAAAGAAAATCAGGACGATGCGGCCTACGCCGATGGCCTGCTCATTGAAAAATCGGCGGACCGCATCCACATCGGAGGTAACCCGTTCGATCAGGTCGCCAATGGGGGTGCTACCGTGATAGGAAAAGCTCAGCCGCTGGATATGATCGAAAAGGAAATCGCGTAAACGACGGGCGATCCCTTCGGCGGTAAATGCCGCCAGCCGGCCAGATATGAATGAGAAAGCGCCTTGAAAGACGGATAAACCAACAAATCCCAATGCGACCAAAGCAAATGTCCGCGGATAATTATTGTTGATGGCTGCTGAATCGCCAGTCAGCACATCCGCGAAATAGCGCAGGAGAAAATAGGTGAGTGTTTTCGATAATGCTGAAATCGCCAGTGAGATCGTCGCTCCAACATAGGGCCAGCGATAATCGACCATCATTCGCCATAGCCCTTTTAAGCGGTTCTTTGAGATTGCCTGGCGGAAATCGAATGTAAGAGTTTCGTTCATTTGGTTTTCCTTGGATCTGGGGTAAGATTGAGCAGGGGTAAATAAAAAGCCACGATGCGGAGCGCACCGTGGCCAATTAGGCAACTAAGAAAGGGGGGTATTCCTAAGAAGGAACAGGCGCACTCCGAGGAGGTAAAAAAACATTTGCGGGGATGAAGGTTTTTTGGATAATCATTTTGAGCGCGATCCTTTCAATAAGATTGTCTGTGAACAGACGAAAGGTAGTTTATCATCGGGGTGGGGGAGTGTCAAGGTGTTTTTAAGAAGAAACCAATGTGCTATAATAGGCATATTAGCAGCCAGCAAGGAATTGATAGTTTTCCCTGATGAAAAAAGGTATTACGGTTGACCTTCCTTCAGGCAGCTAGAGTGAAGTTCAGCATCCATCATTTTCCCAAATTTCAAATTTGCTCCTTATGTTGGTGCTTCCGATGTTGAAGTCGCTGCGGCAGTGTGTAATTTGTATTTATACGCAGATTAAATAAAAGGGGTGAAAGGAAATTCAATGGCAAAAGATACGCTCCACGAAGGGGATTGGATTGTCCATAAACAGCACGGCGTTGGCCAGATCAGAGGGATTGAAAAGAAATCAATTGGTGGAGATGCCCAGGACTATTTTCGGGTCGAAATTACTGGGGGTGAATATTGGTTGCCGACAAACCCAATTCCAGATTATGTTCGCTCTGTGGCGTCCCTTTATATCCTCCGGAAAGTAATGAATCTAATCCGAAAACCCCCACAGGATTTACCCAAAGATTATAAAGAAAATGACAGGGAAGTTGCGGCCAGATTAGCGGATGCGACCCTTGAATCCAATGGAGAGCTTATCAGGGATTTATTCGCTCGCCGACATGACGACCAAAAGAGAATGAGCGCCTTTAGCGATCGGTATCTTACGGAGTTGAGCAAACAATTTGTACGGGAAATGGTTATCGTCCTGGGAGTCGAAAAAGAAGTGGGCAAGAAAAAATTAAACCTTGCTCTCCAGGAGAGTCTCTCAAAAAAGTAGGGGTGTAGCGCCCTGGTCTATATATATCGGAGAATGGTCGGAGATAAACGACTGTCCTCCGATTTTTTATTTAATGAGATCGATCTTAGTGATTAATATTTGAAGATGTAAATTTGCGCGTAACCATTATCTCAAGT
>NZ_CEYOSI010000172.1:0-7759 GCF_982879505.1 Candidatus Desulfolinea nitratireducens | reverse complement strand
AAATTAAAAGGTCTCCCTCCTTTTTGCTTACCCCTATTTATTGAGAAGATACAAAATGAGGATTAAAAAAATGAACAAACGCTATGCTTCAAGCAGATTGACCTCCGGCAATTTTCTTTTCCCAGACGAAGTCACCGTTGCAGAGGATGGAATCCACTTTGTCAAACGCCGTATCTTTGGTTCAGATGAGGAGATCATCTCTTATGGCAAGATCGCTTCGGTTAAATTGAACTCAGGGATCTTTTTTGCTGATATCACCGTCGAGACCACGGGGGGTTCACAGCCGATCTTCATCAATGGACTGATGAAAGGTGGTGCGCAAGAGATCAAGGATGCGATCCGCTACTATCAGGGACAGGAAGAATAATGGTGGAGGCCTCTTTGTTGGTGCTTGGCCATATTAATCATTATGCCCAAAGATATAAGTGATTAATTATGCTGCTTGAAATAATGCAGTCGAAGGCGATTGAAAAAGGGCTTCTCAAAAGGGGTGATGAAATTGATCTAGAGAGAGCCTTTCAGCTGGTACGGGATATCCCCTATACCAGGGCCAGCTCCCGCGAACCAGAAATAATAATAGAGGAGTGGCGCGGGACCTGTTCAGGGAAACATTATCTGCTTAAAGCACTATTTGCTGAACTGGGGTATGTCTCCCGTTTGATCGCCTGCACAGCCGTGGAAACTATCGATCCGAAGAAAACCTTTGGTAAACTGCGAACATTGCTCAAACAGTCAGATGGCCGCTTTGTGGATGTGCATAATTATCTGATCCTTGAATTGCCAGAGGGGGGATGATCGTGGATGCGACCTGGCCCATCTCGACCAAAGGGATGGGAACAGTTGTTAATGAGCACTTTCATTTAGGCGAGGCCCAACAAATTGCCACTGAGCCACTGAAATCCTGGGAGGTTCCTGAAGATCGTGATTCCCAGGAATTCAAGAATGAGATCTTGAAAGAGAGCTTTACAGCGGAAGAGCTGGCGCACAGGGATGAATTTGTCAATACTTTGGGCAAGATGACCAATAGCAGGTTGATCAGGCTTCTGGTACGGTTGGAAAAGCTGGTGAAGAGGGAGAATGTAAGATAAATAAGGAATTTTAAAGAATAGACCTCTTGCATAAGTGCTCCCGGCGCCGTCCCCGCCGCCGCCCTAAAGGATGCTATAGCAAAGGACGGCGGCTAGAGCAGTGTCAAAAAGGGGCTTTTGCTAGCAGTCTAATATAGTTTCAAGAAGATTTTATTGGTAGATATGAAAAACCCAAGTTCCCAGAAGATCAAAATCCAAAATTATTTTTTTATTTCTGCTTGCTTTCTGTTAACTGCTTGCGGATCAAGATCCGTTCCTCTATCAACGCAGATGCCCTGCAAGCCTGAAAGTTTGGGGAGATTGGAAATGCAGGATATGCCATCAATGAGCTGGCAATCATATAATCAGAAGGATGGCTTACCCGCTGATAGTGTCACATCATTGGGGATTGACCCTGCGGGGGGGGTATGGATCGGCACAGGGAGGGGAGTGTCCTATTATGACGGGGTTGATTGGGCAACATTCACCGATCAGGATGGCTTATTGAGCAACCTGACCATGTCTGTGGCTGTAGATCCAAGGGGTACGGCCTGGTTTGGCAGTGATCTGGGGATATCCCGCTTTGATGGCGATACGTGGACGCATTTTACCGAAGCAGAGGACTTGCCTGTCGGATATATTCAGGTGCTATCCATTGATGAGGGTGAAAGGATTTGGGCCGGGATCGTTGGTGCAGGCTCTGATTGGGCATTTGGAAATGGCGCTGCAAGTTTAGATGACAAGAAGACCCCGAATAAAGCGGATGATCTCCTGCAAAACTATTTACCAACCCGTCAACGGATGGCCGGCGATATTGTCAGCGCGATAATAGATCTGGGATCGGCCGGGATCTGGTTCGGGGTCACGCCTGAGGGCACGGTGCGGGCGAATAGCGGCCGGGGTGGGATCTGGCGTCTGTCCGAATCAAATACTCTTGATACGGGTGATGATCAATGGGAAGTGAGAAGGATGACGGATGGGGTTATCAGTAATACAATCACATCCTTTGCCCTGGCCCCGGAGGGTGGTTTGTGGGTGGGGGCTTTGGATGGATTAATGTTCTTGCCACCAGAAGCAGTTCGTAACTTTAGCTTTGACGACCCAAAATGTTACACAACCATCAGTGGCTTACCCAGTGATCGGATTCTCTCTCTGGCTGTCTATGCTGATAATCGTGTCTGGATCGGCACAGATGCTGGATTGGTTCTAATGCAAAACGGGCAAATCACTACCATCACAAAATTGGATGGCCTGGCTGATAATTATATCCGCGCGATCGCGATTGCCCCGGATGGGGCTGTGTGGGTAGCGACACCATTTGGGGTTAGTGTTGGGCGGTAGATATTTGGTGTTAAAGCTAATATACGGACCAGTTATGTAGCTGGTGGGGGTCTCCAAGACCGTTGTAAACTCAAATTCACAAAGGTAAAGTAAATGCTTACTCGTTGCTTATCCCTACAATGCGATCAAAAATCAGGGTGGCAGCATCAATGCATGCTACTTTGACCTTCTGCCAGTTGCGCCAGCGTTTTGCTAAATTTTTATACTCATCCAGATTGAGTTCTTCGAGATCGAAAGGTAGTGGCTGTGACAATTGAATCTGCAATTGTTGCAAAGCTGACTCTTCATTTGGTTGAGGATATAAATGATCAAATGAACGCAAAGCCTCAATCATTTTCTCTGTGCCAATATGGTCAGCCAGGGCTACAAAATCAAGATAGTCTCGAGTTGCGTTACGCTTAAGAATTAATACTCCCTTGATGCGAAGTATTTCGCCCTCTGTTGGGACAGAAATTTTCCCCCCCAAATGTTTGATCTCTGTAGTTTCCAGGGGTTCATCTCGAATCAATTGTCGCACCCCGGTTTCGATTCCATCCAAGCTACCAAGGATCAGGACTGGACGTTTGACGCGAGCAGTTTTCCACCCTGCGACCGACTCTAATTCAGCCAGCACATCATCAAAGCGTTGTCGCAGATCGGTCAAAATATGATCGGCATCCACAGACAGACGATGAGTAGCATATACAGATGCGGCTGTGCCACCAACGAGAACAGATTCAGGCAGAATTCGTTGCAAGTGAGCCGCAGAGGAGAGAACCTGCTCCCACTCAGGCAAGTTGTCGTTCGACATATTCTTTCCAGAAATGATAACGCTGCGCGTAAGGGTCTGATAAATGAGCGCGACAAACCTTAAGAACCTTATCTATCATATTCTTGTCTTTTAGGACTGCCTGACGCAACTCTGCCCAGTCCTGGCGCTTGCCGCGAGCAATGACGTCATCAATGGCAGCCAGCGTAAATTCCTGGTGGGTAAGATGGCGGTGGTACATAGGGTCATTATACCTGAAATGATTTCACCATAAGGTGCGTAGTTTTGGGTGAGGGTTACGTCGCCAGCGGGGTGAGTTAATTGACGCACAGAGCCTAGAGCATCGCCAAGGAAGTATTTGGCAGCGAGGCTTGTTTGCGTAAGTCAAGCGGTTTAATATTGAAGTATTGCCGCTTGATCTCCCCAATGAACTTGCTTAACTGTCAATCGGGTCTTCGGGGTGGGCTTCGTTCCAGAGTGTGATAATCTACGCCTCGCTTGTACCAGTCTTCGAGTTCGGAATGACAGGCGCGCTCATGGTAGAATTTCCGCGTGCAGTTGGAGCGGCGTGCAGAGATCGACCCGTAAAAACTATACATTTACCACCAAAAATGGAGAGGAAACCCAACAATGGATATCGCCATCATGATCGAAGGCCAGAACGGACTGAACTGGCCGCGCTGGAAAAAGATTGTGCAGCTCGTGGAAGATTTGGGCTTTGCTGGTTTATATCGTTCAGACCATTTCACCAATAGCAATCCGCCGGATATCGACTCTCTGGATCTATGGGTTTCCTTCACCTGGCTAGCCGGCAATACCAAACGCATCGAATTTGGCCCATTGGTAACACCATTCTCTTTCCGCCATCCTGTACATACCGCGCGTATGGCAAGCGCCATAGATGACCTTTCCAATGGACGTTTGACACTCGGCCTGGGTGCAGGCTGGCAAGACCGTGAGCATGAAAATTTCGGCTTTCCACTGCTGGATTTAGACGGTCGTTTCCGCCGCATGGAAGAAGGTCTGGAAGTGGTCACGCGTTTGCTGCAAAGTGATCAGCCATCAGATTTCTCGGGTGAATTCTATACCTTGGAGGAGGCTGTTATGGTTCCGCGCCCGAATAGGCCTGGTGGACCACCTATTCTGAGCGGTATCCTGCTCGCTTTAACATGGATTTATCTCTACCGCACCTTGAGTGTTTCAACTGCATCTTATATGACCCTTATGTCGATGATGACGCCGATCATGGTCAGTGTGCTGGCAATGCTCTTTCTGGGTGAGAGGCTTGTGGGGATTCAGCTTGCTGGGGCAGGAATGATTATTCTATCTGCCGCAGTGATTTATCTGAGTGATATTGCATATACATGAGAGTGTAAAATGGCTGATTAGTTTCCTAATATGCTGGCACAATCAACCTCGCTCGCACCATATATTGTTGTCGCTTGTGATTACTTAGCCTATATTTCGCACCTTACAAACTGAATAGAGAGAAACAATAGCGAAGATGCTCCTTTTGTGGCAAAGTTAAGGTAATTCAAAACCAACTTTGCAGAGCATCTTCCTATGAATTTTGCCACGAAACTCACCCGAACGCGAATTAAAATCTGGATTATCTGGCTGGCGGTATTAATTATTGCGCTGCTGTCGCCATTCGCTGGGATAGAAACCCAGACCCTGTCGACGTTGTTGCCGGGCATCGTGACGCATCATGAGGAAGATGGGGCGCTATTTCCCTGGCGAGTGCGCAGAAGAAGATGGAAAAAATGGGCGCTGCGGCGGTATCGTGCCTGGCAGAAAAGCTATAGGCAAGCCAAACAGACAGCTATGTTGGCGAAACTGGCTTTGAAGGGCATGCTGCCAATAGCCTGGGTGGTGGAGCATCTGACAGTTCGCCAACACCGTTACCAAATAGGCGCAATACCGGTGCTGTACGCCTTGCTGGAGACTTTGGAAGTGCGTCGGATCATCAATCGCTACTGTCCTACGCAGGGCGATGTCGATCATGGTGCCGTTTCCTTGGTGCTGGTCATCAATCGACTGACCTTCCCTCTGCCGCTTTACCGAGTGGCGGACTGGGTGGGGCAGACGGTATTGACTGCGGCACTTGGCGTGCCAGCCGCCAAGTTCAACGATGATCGGCTGGAGCGTACCCTGGATGCGTTAGAACCTCATCTGGAAGCCATCTGGATTGAGATTGTGACCGTGGCGCTGCGCAAGGCAGATGTAGATTTGTCAGTCATTTTCTACGACTTGACGGCTTTTGCGGTGCATGGTCGCTATGCAGACAGCAAACTGATCGATTTTGGCTTCGCTCACAATACACCCAATGACAAACGTAAATTCAAGTTGAGCTTGAACACGCTGGCTGACGGCAATCTGCCCGGTCTCTACCGTCTGTGGTCAGGCCGCACGGCTGACCAAGCCACCGTGCAGAGCAATATGCAGAACTTGGCTCAGTGGCTGAAAGACCACGGACAGGATTTGGATCAGACCTTGGTTGTCGGGGACCGGGCTATGATGAATGCCGAAATCGCTGTGACTTATGATCGGGTTGGCTTGCGCCATCTGACCGGATTGAAAGCCCATCAAAAAGAACATCGCGCCTTGCTGAAAACCTGGAATGACGAGCAATTCGAAGCCTGTCCGATTGTGCCTGAGCCAGATCCTCGATACTGGGGGCGGGGATGCACAGTCACATTCACTCACGAAGGACACACGGTCACCCACAAAGGATTGGTTGTTGTGTCTGGACCCCTGCGAGATCAATTCCGCCTAGCCCGAAAGACCCAACTTCAGGAACTGGACAAAGAACTGGCTCAGGTCCGCAACGACATTGGGCAACCCCGCTTACGCACCATCAAGGCGATCAAAAGGCGAGTGAACGCCCGTCTACGAGCATCGAAAACTGGCCACTTGATGGATACCACCGTCTATCAAACCCCCACCGGTCAAGTCAACATAACCTGGCAAATCAACAAAAGCCTGCTCGCACAGGAAGAGCGTTTAGATGGCCGCTACCTGCTAGTCACCAACGACTGGAGCCTTTCTCACCAAGAGATCTTCCGCCTCTATCGGGAGAAAGATGGGGGCGAAAAGCGGTTTCTTATTAGCAAGAGCGACTTGAAAGTCACGCCCATCTATTTGCACAAAGACCGCCGTATTGCAGCCATGCTGATGCTCAATATGGTAGCGCTCTTGGCTTACAGCATTCTGGAGCGTCAAACCCGCCAACAGGGTCTCCAGCTAACCACCCGCCAAATCATCCAACAACTTCAAAACTTGACCCTCATCGAAACCCACTTCATCGATGGCAGTCTCATGCGACGATTGACGCCCATCTCACCAGAATGTTTTGCCATCCTGCAGTTGGTCGCTGCCGCCCTCGAAACGCTCGTGGAAGATGTTTCACCCACTCCCGGGTTGACGCTATCCTTGCCGCCGCCGTTACGCTTGCCAACAAGCCACAGCTAAACTTCGGGGGTCCCAGGCATTATCGCGCCTGCTCATAAATACCCAGTCAACTGGATAACAAACTTACCCCGCTTGCCGGGTCCTTGCCCCTTTGGGGCGGCCATTCCTGACTTTTTCGGGGATGTTGGCCTGTTTTTGCCTCTCTATTCACTTGGTAAGGTGCGAAAAACAGGCTTAGCCAAAGCAATATCAGGAAAGGCGATAGCAGTAGATTTCATGTGGGGGAGTTTACCTAGAGAATAGGGGGAGCGAAGCAGGTTTGAAAGAGGAATATTTTACTGTCAGGGCAACACTTTATAAATCTTTGCATAACCGTCTTCATATACAAGCTCCAGGTTCTCATCGCCTTCAACCTTTTTTATGAAGCGGGTTTGTGAAAGTCCAGTGATGACATAATCGCCGCTAAAATCGTTCTTGATCTTTTCTCCGATCTCAGCCATCTTTCCGCGCGTGATGGCGACCCACTCAGCGTAGAGTGCCGGGTCATAGATCTCCATATAAGTAGGATCCAGCCCGATGGTATAGGTATTATGATGATTGTGGAAGAAAAGTTGCGGGAAATCATCCCAATCTGTTTGGAAAACGCGACTGTCTTCAGGCGTGTTTGCCACCAACCAGGCGGATGCCCCTTGATAACGTTGGTACGGTCTACCGCTTTCCTGAAGTTGTTTCCGCGCGCCGACCATAGCACCCCACGCTAAGGGCATAAATAAGACAAGAACAAAAATTGGAGCCAGGCGCATAACTGGCGATCTCTTTGATTTCTCCTGCTCATTCTGCCGAATCTCTTCCAGCACAGGCTGCCAGGCAAATGCGGCAAAAATCAACATAAAGGGCGGGGCATATTCAATGAAGCGCCGCGCCTCAAAGAGCATAAAACTAAACGTGAGCGTGAGAAAAAGACTGGTCGCAGTGGCTACATTCATCTTTTTTGATTTCAACCCCAATGCCACAATCCCGGATGCGAAGATGAGCAGCGCAAAACCGGAGTTTTCTAGCAGGGTAGCTGTTCTGTAGGGCGACCATTCATTCCCAACTGGGACGGCAGCCATATCAAATAATTTTGGTGTGATATGGCGATAGATAAAGAGTAGATTTTCGGGGAAATATGGATTGATGACCAAACCAAGCA
>NZ_CEYOSI010000171.1:0-7789 GCF_982879505.1 Candidatus Desulfolinea nitratireducens | reverse complement strand
AAACTACCAGACGAGGGCTTCCGCCGGAATATATGGGGGTGGTTGCTCCGCAACCACCCCCATATATTCCGGCGGAAGCCCTCGTCTGGTAGTTTTTGCAGTGAAGTCAAGAATGTAATCCAGACATTCTTCGCGGACAGTACGAACCCAGCGTTCAGAAAACGCGTTGGCATTCGGGGTCCGGACAGGCGTGGGGATAACGTGGAAGCCTTCGGACTCGAAAACCGTATCAAAGGCTGGGCAAAAAGAGCTGTCATTGTCATGGATCAAGAAGCGCAATGGCTTTTCTCTGTCGGAAAGTTCCCAAACCAACTGCCGGGCTTGTTGCGTAACCCAGACTTGATTGGGGTTGGTAGTGATACCAGCAAAATGGACGTGGCGCGACCCCAATTCAATGAAGAAAAGCACGTATATGGTCTGAAGAAAGACAGTTTCCACAGTGAAGAAATCACACGCCAGGATCTATTCTTTGTAGTGGGTCATCAGATGACGCCAACCAATGGATCCATTCCGAACAGACGCTGGTTGGATACCATAACGGTCGAGCACATTTCGAACCGTTGTCAGGGAGACCTGAAAGCCCAACTTGAGAAGTTCTCCCACGATCTTGCCATAACCCAAGCGAGAGTTCTCTCGAGCAAGACGGAGAATCACACCGTCCCGGTGTCCTTCCAGGAGGCCTTCAGTTTCCTTGCTGATCGGTGGCCGCCCACCCTTGTTTTTGTTAGGGTAGGTCCATTTGCGCCGAACCAGTTCCCGATCCCCGATAGTGCGGGGGAAGCTTTGCCAGCGCAGCACGGTCCCAGGTTCGAAGATGCGGATGACATCCCGGAGTTGATTTGCGGTTTGGTGAGTAGCTCGCTTGAGCCTGTTGGCCAGAACGGCCAGGGTCAATTTCTCTATCTTGCTGGGTTTGATCGGATGTTTGAGTTTGCGTTGCAAGATGGATAGTTGTTGTCGCAACATCAGGATTTCCAAGTCTTTTTCCTGATCGGATAATCGCCTGATATTGATAAAGGAGAAAATAGTGGCAAAAATGTGTTTGAGAATGAACCAACCCATCTGATTTTGTACTCCGTTTTGTGAGATGACCCTATTCTACCAACAGATGATGACCGGACGAATATAACCGTTTTCTAGAGTAAAATACTTCGGTTGAGGTTTTTGCACGGTACGGGGATCAGGGTCCCGGTTCCGCTTGCGTAGAGTGTCAAATCCCCTTGTCGGATTTTTGCAGTTTGCATGGTTGGCGCATCCGCCGAATCTGAATCCGCCTGAGAATTCCGGAAAGCATATAATCCACCTACTGCGAGGAGACTGATTACCGCGACTGTGATCCATAATATCTTTTTGTTTGCGAAGAGCTTTGAAAACATATTTTTTCCTTTTTGCATAGAATTTGTTATTAGCAGGGAGTATAGTGAACATCTGTGAATGCTTTGTCAAGGAAAGATGAAGAATGTGTAAAGAAAAACACCCCAATCTTGGAGTGTTTTTGAGAAATCAATCTATGAGAGCGAGTTAAATTAGCCTAGGTTACTTTTTTCGATATTACGATAACTTCTTCCAAAAGGTAAGTCGCCCTTTATTATAGAAACGTACAGAAAGCAAAAACCCGAAAGCGATCATTCCCTGACCAATGACCATTCCGGTTGCTTGCAGGGGCCCAAAAAAGGGTACTTCTGGCAGAGGTTGTGTTCCCATCCCAAAAACATCTGCCATGCCAGTAAAAACAGACAGCACATACCCAGTGGCAACCAAACGAAGGCCAATATCTGCTGCGATAGAACGCTGATCATCTCCCCAAAGAGCAGCCAGGCCAACATAGCCCCCCAGACAGATCACACCCAATCCAAGCAGAAAAACAGCAATCTGTACAAATCCTACAACGGGACTTCGATCCACACCAAACCATTCTGGTTTTGCACCCAGGCTAAAGATAAAAAGACCTATCAGCGTGGCATATAAACCAAACTTGACCGATGTGCGAGATAAAGATGGAGTTTCAGGTGAGATCATTATGAAGGGAGATTTTTCTTGAGATGGTTAATAAAGTTTTCACCAAGGATAGCGGAAATATCACTCTCAGTATAACCGCGTTCGGCGAGAAGGGGGGGGAGTTTTTGGAGATCGGCAACGGTGTCAATCCCATGAGGAACTGAATCGAGGCCAAAACCACCGTCGAAATCTGATCCAATCCCGACATGACGAGCATCTCCTGCAAGTTGGCAGATGTGATCAATATGCGCAATGACGTGATTTAGCGTAATCGGTTCTCTTCCATCCGATTTTTTCCACCCTACCTGTAAGTAGCCATTAAAAAGAACAACACCGATGACACCATCACGCTCGATAATTCCTCGAATAATCTGATCAGAGAGATGCCTGTTGCTGCCAGAGTTGGGAAGCAAAGCTGCTGCGTTGCTATGACTGGCAATCATCGCTCCTTCGTAAATGTCAAGGGCTTCCAGTGCAGCTTCTTCATCCATATGGCTGAGATCGAGGGTGAATTTGTAATCTGCCATTGCAGCAAGCAATTCTCTGCCCTCACTGGTGATGGGACCAGGTTCAAGCCAGCCGCCGCTATAACGGGTACCGACCCAGGCGGGGCCGATAATGCGCAATCCCAATGTCCACCACTCTTCCAGCTCCTCAGGAGATCGGATCCCATCGGCGCCCTCCATAAGGAGAACAAGTCCTATTGGGCGCTGGCGCTCCTCAACTGAATCCTGCCATTTGGACAGATGCTGTTCCAAATCTTGAGTGGTGCGGATCAAGTTAAATTTATCGGGATGCTCGTCCACAAGACGTCGATAAATATCAATTTGGCTTCGGTAGAGCTTGTGGGCTTCATCTGGGTTGTTGTAGACGACCTCTTCCCATGCCCCAACCTGGAAACGTTTGGGCAATGCAAAAAGAGTGGAAAAGACCAGGGCTATTTTGCCTTGCTGATATTCAGACCAGCCAAATAAAGTATGCCCATTTTGATCAATAATTTCAGAACCATGCTCAAGACGACGCGTCTCCGCAACCGAACGCGTATAGTCCCGCCCAAAGTTTAGGATGTTATATGCGATGTCTTCGTGCGCGTCTACAATCAGAGCCATAGTATGGATATGCAAATTAGCATATCACAGATGGTAAAAAAAAAGAGCGCACCCGAAGGTGCGCTCTCGGTCATCAGGTTTATTCTTCTTCTGAAGCGACTTCGTCTTTTGCTTCTTCAACAACAGTTTCTTCAACTGGAGCTTCTTCTAAAACAGCCTCTTCAACAGGAGCTTCTTCTGCAACAGCTTCTTCAGCAGCAGCAGCCTCTTCAACAGGGGATGCCTCTGCTACAGGTTCATCTACGGGAGCGTCATCAAACGCAGCCGCTTCGGATTCTGATTCGTCTGAGTCAAGCGCTTCTGCAAGGGCTTTCATATCCTTATCGACATAGGCCGCTGAATCTACTTTGCGCATGCTCAAACCAATTCGACGCCGATCTGCTTCAATCCGGATAATGCGTAAAATAACAACATCACCCTCGTTGAGTTCCTCTTTTGGATGCTCAATACGTTGATCGCTGATCTCAGATACGTGGATCAAACCTTCAATATCACCTTCAAGCTGGGCAAAGGCGCCAAATTTGGTCAGGCGGGTAATCGTGCCTTCGATCAATTCTCCAACCTGGAAATTGTCGATACGGGATTTCCACGGATCATCCTGCAATTGACGTAATGAAAGACCGATCCGCTTTTTTTCTTCGTCAATACTGATTACTTTTACCGTGACTTCCTGGCCTATTTCAAGAACCTCGCTGGGGTGTTTTACACGTTCCCAGGAGATCTCAGAAAGATGGACGAGACCGTCAGCGCCGTTGACATTTACAAAAGCGCCAAAATTCGCCAGGCTGGTCACGCGGCCGGTATAAGATTCGCCAATCTCCAACCCTTCGATCACGCGTTCCTTGATCGATTGGCGAGATTCATTACTTGCAGCACGCTCAGAAAGAATCAGGCGGCGGCGTTCGCGGTCAACCTCGATAACGCGGATGACAATCGGTTCACCGTGCATTTTGGCCCAGCGCTGTTCAGGCGTGGCCCCAACTGCCAGGCTGCGACGGACCGCGCTGACCTGCGATGCGGGCACGAAACCACGCAAACCTTCTACATCTACGAGCAGGCCGCCTTTGTTATAACCGCAGACCTTGCCTTCGTAGGATTCCTCTTCCTTGAGCATTTCATCAACAAGGCTCCATGCCCGCACCTCGATCGCGCGGGTATAAGACAGGATGACGTTGCCATATTTATCTTCGGGATTAAGAACATACGCTTTGATTTCCTGACCAGCCTCAAATGTTTTAAGGACCTCAGGTGAAATCTCATCTAATGCTCGTCCTGCTATTACTCCTTCAGACTTTGCACCAATACTAACCAAGATCTGGCTTGGGCCGATGCTGGCAATAATACCTGTACGAATTTCACCCCGTTGTGGCAAATCGACTTTGTACTCTTCAGCGTCCAACAATTCTGCCATGCTTGGCAGATTGTCCATGCTTTCTTCTTCCTGTACATCAACATCAACTGCTTCTTCTTGCACTTGGGATTCTTCTTCTACAGCTTCCTGCCCGTTTAGGGTGTCGTTCTCATCCATCATTCTCTAACTCTCCAACTTACAAAATTTATACGCCGCATTATACGTCCTAACCAATAACTTGGCAACCCTTGCACAATGTTTGACGTGAGTTATAATGCCCTGCGAGGAACAAATTATATGCCAACTATTTACCCATTTACCGCCATCGTAGGGCAAAAACGCATGATACGGGCCCTCATCCTGAACGCCGTAGATATTCGCATCGGTGGTGTTTTAATTCGTGGAGAACGCGGCACGGCAAAATCCACTGCCGCCCGTGCTCTGGCCATGCTACTCCCTGACGTTAATGTAGTAGTGGATTGCCGATTTGGATGTGACCCCGAGCACTCGTCCAGTTGGTGTACGGAATGTCGGGAGCGCTCGACAAATGGAGGCCTGCTTCCGTCAAAAGAACGCCCAATTCCCTTTATCAATCTTCCCGTTTCAGCAACAGAAGATCGCGTGGTCGGCACCCTCGATATTGAACAAGCCATCCAAAAGGGCGAACGTCACTTCGAGGCAGGTGTTCTTGCCTCCGCCAATCGCGGCCTGCTCTATATTGATGAGGTCAACCTCCTTGACGACCATGTTGTTGACGTCTTGTTGGACTCTGCCGCAATGGGAATGAATATTGTCGAGCGCGAGGGAATTTCCTTCTCACACCCGGCTCGCTTCATTCTCGTTGGCACAATGAACCCAGAAGAAGGCGACTTACGTCCTCAACTGCTTGATCGTTTTGCCTTATCGGTTGATATCGTTGGTATTCGCGGAACCCGCGAACGGGTTGCCATTATGGAACGTCATCTTGGCTTCGAGCAGGACCCCAAAGCCTTTGTCGCTGAATGGCAAGGCAAGGAAGACGAACTCTCTCAGAGGATCGTCCATGCCCGTACCCTGGTTGATAAGGTGGAATATACCAGCCGCGACCTGCTTTCCATTGCCGCGCTGACCTCATCTCTCAACGTTGATGGTCACCGCGCTGATCTGGTCATCCTGAAGGCTGCACGTGCCCAGGCCGCATTCGATGGTCGCACCTCGATCACCGATATGGATATCGCCCTTGCCGCCGAATTAGCATTGCCTCACCGCATCAATCGCTCCCCCTTCCAGCAGGAGGGCATGACTCCAGAAAGTCTCCAGGAACGGATCGAAGAATTGCGCGGCCAGGCAATCGCTGAGGAGGAAGAATTGCAAGAGAAATCTGACTCAGAAGAGGGTGCCCAGGAAAAAAAAACTTAACTATTGAGGAAGACGTTCAGGAAGGCCCTCCACAGGGCCAGCCTGAGGCTGGACCACAGGATGTTTTCGCCCATACGGATGCAAATTGGTGGGAGGGCGGCCAGAAAATTCAAGCCGGCGAAACATTCAAACCACGTTCACTGAATACTCCCCTGGACAAATTATCCCGCCGTCATTCCGGACGGCGGTCTTCCACACGCACTGAGCGTAAGCATGGGCGCTATATCCGTGCTACACCTGCAAATGGCCGCAAGGATGATATTGCCTTCGATGCTACCTTGCGGGCTGCTGCCCCCTTCCAACGTAAACGAATTGAAGAACGCAAAAAAGTAGCCTTCTCCATCAAAAAAAGTGATTTGCAACGCAAGATTCGTGTGAAAAAGGCTGCCAACCTGGTCCTCTTCGTTGTGGATGCAAGCTGGTCGATGGCGGTTGCCGAAAGGATGAACGCAACGAAGGGTGCCATCCTGTCTCTATTGACGGATGCCTACCAACGTCGGGATCGAGTCGGGCTGATCGTCTTCCAGAAAGATCGGGCCACCCTCATCCTGCCCCCCACCAACTCTGTTCAGCTCGCCCAACGCGCCCTTGTCAATATCCCTGTCGGTGGTAAAACGCCCCTCGCGGCGGGAATCCTGATGGCATCTGAAATATTGAAGCGGGAAAAATTCACTCACCCGGATGTTGAGCCCTTGATCATCATCCTGACAGATGGCGCAGGCAATGTTTCAATCGGCACAAAGCCACCCAACGAGGAAGCTTATTTTTTTGCTGAAAGAATCGCAAAAAATCATATCCGCAGCATTGTTGTCAATATGGAGCATGAGAGCTTCGATCAGGGGTTGGCCCAAAAACTGGCCGATCATCTCGAAGCCTCTTGCTATACACTGGGTGAACTAAAAGCCGAAAATCTCTATCGCGCAGTCAAGGGAGAAATGAGGGGATAGATTAATTCAGGGGTTTGCCTAAATTCAGCAGTTCGTATACAACGTGATTGCCTGTACTGAGCCGCAGGCACACGTGCGAGGCCGTTTTTTTGCCGACCTGTACTCCGAAGGGGTAAGCAATCTCACCAACAGACCGGGAGATTGCTCACCCGCACTCCCGAAGGATACCCGGACGGTGTGCAACAAACGCAGTGCGGTGCATGTGTCACTTCGTTCGCAATGACGTATATTAATTTACAGTACTTTCCAATCAGGGCCCCCAGCGAGGCTGCCAGTCACAATAATCGTTGTCGGTCAACCGGCGTAAGTCTGTCCCGTCGGTGCGCATAATATAAATTTCGCAACCGTGATCTTCGCCATAATGATCGAAATACGCTGTAAACGTAACCCAATTTCCATCCGGTGAAAAGCTGGGACCCTGGCTGTTGCCTCCCTCAGGCGTGATCTGATGAAGATTTGTCCCATCCACGTTCATCAAATAGAGTTCACGATTCCAGGATGTGCCTGAATAGGTGACAATTTCTCCACGGGACGACCAATCCGTGCGACCACGCAAATTGTTCATCAGATTGACCTGGCGTGGGTTTCCACCATTTGAACTGACGATATACATTTGAATACTACCGCCATGATCTGAGGCGAAAAGTATTTCCTTACCATCCGGCGACCAGGTGGGATCCCATCCGCTGGGGGTGACCTCGTGAGGATTGCTTCCGTCTCGTTCGATCACCCAGATTGCATGGTCCGATGTTGGTGTCCAATAGGTAAAGGCGATCTGATTACCATCGGGGGAGATTTCAGGTGCAGTCAACACCCCAAGATCATCCGTAATTTGCAAAACCTGCCCGTCGAGCGTCATTTCATAGATGTCGTAAATATTCTCACCGCCAAATTGGGCATAGACCACACTTTTTCCATTTGAAGCCATTGAGGGGTAAAAATGCCGCACATAATCTTCTGTTGTCAGACGGCGCTGCTCGGTCCCG
>NZ_CEYOSI010000170.1:0-7827 GCF_982879505.1 Candidatus Desulfolinea nitratireducens | reverse complement strand
ACCAACAGATGATGACCGGACGAATATAACCGTTTTCTAGAGTAAAATACTTCGGATGAGGTTTTTGCACGGTACGGGCAATTTGCTACTTGAGGCACAGTCAATAACTTGATTTTCATCCAAGGGATGACGGGTGCTGTTTCTCCGGCTGACATAAAAAACTTCCTTTAGCCGGAGTTGACTTAAAAGCAAAAACCGGCTCTCATGATTTACTCATTGAGAGCCGGTTTTTGCGTTGTTACGCTCTGCGGTCCCGACGGGATTTGAACCCGCGATCTCGGCCTTGACAGGGCCGCATGTTAAACCGCTACACCACGGGACCATCTAACGGACGATAGTTTACCACAGGGGTATGACAGGGTCAAGTTTTTGCTGCCAATAACCAATAATTCCTTTTTAAAAACCAGGAACCCGTTCCTGTACAGAATATTGAAAGAAATGATCTCAATACACTATAAAAGAGAAGCCTCCATTTACTACAGGCAGCCTCTCTTTTGTAGTCTTCGATTAGAGCGGTATAATCTATTTATGTGATTCGATGTATTTGACCGCGCCGCCCACGGTCGTGATCGATTGGGCATCTTCGTCCGAAATTTCGGCACCAAATTTATCTTCAAAAGCCATGATCAATTCTACAAGATCAAGGGAATCGGCTTCAAGGTCATCACGGAAGCTGGCTTCGAGAGTGACTTTATCCTCGTCGGCACCAAGCAAGTCTACAATAATATCTTTAATTTCGCTGAAAGTATCAGCCATGTCGTCCTCCTGAATAGGTCTAATTCGTTTTCCGGCTTATTGTAACCGCTCTGACGAGCGTGTCAAGCCAATGTTAATTCACAGACAGGAACACTACCTCATGCCAAAAGTTGCGCCAATTGACCAACGCAAATCCGACCATATCCGAATTAATTTGGAAGAAGACGTCCGCTCTGCGCAGACAACGGGGCTGGAAAATTACCATTTCATCCATCAGGCCCTCCCCGAAATTTCGCTGGCAGACGTGGACCTCAGCTTGCCACTCTTCGGCAAACATCTCCAGGCCCCGCTTCTGATCTCCTCCATGACTGGCGGAACCGAGGAGGCCGGTGAGATCAACTCACGTCTGGCGGAGGCCGCCCAGGAGACTGGTATCGCCATGGGAGTCGGCTCTCAGCGCGCGGCCATTGAAGATCCTTCGCAAATCCCTACTTTCAAAATTTGTCGTGATGTGGCACCCGATATTTTGCTTTTCGCCAATCTCGGCGCTGTCCAACTGAATTATGGATATGGCATCGACGAATGCCGCCGCGCCGTTGAGATGATCACAGCTGATGCGCTGATCCTCCATCTCAACCCCCTGCAGGAGGCCGTCCAGGCGGGCGGGAATACAGATTTCTCCGGGCTGGCAAAAAAGATCGAAGATATTTGCAATGAGCTGGAAGTACCCGTCATCGTCAAGGAAGTAGGCTGGGGCGTATCAGAAAGAACAGCCAGGCTCTTAAACAATTGCGGCGTGGATGCCATCGACGTGGCCGGTGCAGGTGGGACAAGTTGGTCACAGGTTGAGATGCACCGTGCGCCGGATGAGTTCACCAGGCAACTAGCCGCCACCTTTATCGACTGGGGCATCATCACTGCCGACTCAATTTTGAATGTAAAAAAGGTTGCTCCAGACTTGACCATCTTCGCCAGCGGCGGCTTAAAGAATGGCCTCGATATTGCCAAATCCATTGCACTGGGCGCATCTCTGGGTGGTATGGCTGGGTCTTTTTTGAAGGCAGCAGCGATTTCAACTGAGAAGGTAGTGAACTTGATTGAGTTGACGAAAAGGCAAATTGAGGTGACAAGTTTTGCGGTGGGCATTGAAAGTTTGAAAGAGATAACGGGAAAAATATCACATCATTCATAAAGGACGACCCGTTTTGGTTTTTACCCCATCTTTCTTTGCTAAGCAACAAATTGAGATAAGATATTTTTACTATATCCTCGCATTGGTCGCCTCAACGATGGCAAATACAGAACCACGTCGCCGAAACTCCCTCCGCCTAAAGGGATTTGATTACTCCCAACCAGGGGCTTATTTCATCACGACGGTCACCCAGCATAGGGTGTGTTTATTTGGCGAGGTGGTGGATGGGGTCATGCGGTTGAATAATGCGGGAAAAATTGTAAAAACGGTTTGGGTTGAATTACCAATACATTATCCCCATGTCGAATTGGGAACGTTTGTGGTGATGCCCAATCATGTGCACGGTGTGATTATATTAACAGATACCGTAGGGGTGGGTCTGAGACCCGCACCTACAATCCCCGCAAAACACTATAGTCTATCTGAAATCATGCGCGCCTTAAAATCATTTTCATCACGACGCATCCATCAAACCGAAAAATTTTCCCAAAAACGAATCTGGCAACGTGGCTTCCACGACCGCATCATTCGTAATGATGCTGAATGGCAGAAAATTCATCTGTATATCGAAACAAATCCAGCCAATTGGGATGATGACGAAGAAAACCCGTCTGCAATAAAATAGCGACTTCACTCACACCCACTCGTCCCGGGCTCAGGAGTCGCAAGGGACGAGGTATCAAGCGTAGGCCATCTCCCCGCTTCAAATTCATCCACGTAGGCTCTTAACGCATCGAAATCACTTTTCCAGATAAATGTATTCTGTTTTCCCACAGGATCATAGATCGTTCCGGATCTGAACATATTTCGCGGGAAAGAAGAAAAGATGATATTGCGCATTGGAATCTGGGTTCCCAGGCAGGCCAACTGACTGATTTGCCCGGGCGTCAGGTCGGTTTGAATATTATCCTGAAAGGCGGCTATAATTTCAGGAATTTTCGTCAAAGTTTCAGGTTCCCGGATCTTTTTTTGCAGCTCGCATATCACCTTGTTTTGATGCCCCGTCCTCGCAAAGGTGCTCACGTTCCGGGTACGTGCCAAAGTCAACGCTTGCTCCCCGCTAAGATGCTGCTCGCCTGCCGGGAAATATAGGCGCTTGCTCCGGTCGTAGGAATAGCGCCCATCAACTTCCTCCTCGAGATAAATATCAAGCCCACCCAATGCATCCACCACATCCACAAAAACGTTCATACTGACGGCAATATAATGGTCCGGTTTCAAGCCAAAATTCCTATCCATCGTAAGCGCCAATAATCCCGGCCCCTCACTGGGGTGGTCCCAATAATGCAATCCGGGGTTTCCCCAATAATAGGCCGTATTGAGCTTCTGCTGATTTGTCCCCAGATTATCGATCACTTCTGGGATCTTGACCCAGAGATCACGAGGGAATGCGAGCACAGTAATTTTCTGCAAACCAAAATCCACCCGAATCGCACGGATTACATCCGCGCGTCCATATTTATATTCGTCAGAACGCGCATCACTCCCTATTGCGAGAAGGATCATCGGCGGTACATTATTACAGGGCAAAAAGGGAGATGATGGGGTTTCGGTTTCAAAAACCAGGGTCGGAGCAAGGGTCCCAGTAGCCAGCGGAGTTGGCTGCGGCTCACCCGGGAACACCGTCCAGGTAGCAGGAAAATCCCACGGGGTCGGATAATCCAGCACTGGGCCCAAAGGCTTTTGCGCCCAGGAGGAATAAGCCTGGCTTCCAATCATAAGAATTGCTAAAGTTAAAACACAGATCAGAGAAAGAATTATGCCAAAAGTTATTTTTTGCGATTTATTCATACTCCTCGTATTATACTTCTCTCGAGGCAACAGGCTTAATCCTTTATAATTTCTCAATATGGATATCTACCTCTACCTACCCGCACTCATTTTTATTTTAGGCCTGATCGTGGTCATTGGCACCTTTTTCTCAGCGCTCTCGACCTTCGTTTTGCCGCGCAGTGCCCAAAGCCTTCTTAACCGAGTTCTCTTTGGTACCTTGCGGCGTATCTTTGAGAAAATAATGAGTTTGCGCAGTGGCTATGAAAAAAAGGAAGCCCTATTTGCCTATTATGCTCCGATCGGATTGCTGATGCTCGTACCGACATGGTATATCCTGATGTCCGTGGGATTTGCTGCCATGTATTGGTCCCTCGGCGCAGGGGATATTTATACCAGCTTCAAACTTAGCGGTTCATCCCTGCTCACATTGGGTTTTGAGACATCCGGTAATTTCCTGGTTAATTTGCTGGTCTTTTCGGAAGCTACACTGGGGTTGATCCTGGTTGCACTCCTGATCGCATATCTCCCAACCATGTATGCTGCCTTTTCCCGGCGAGAGGAATTTGTCAACCTGCTGGAAGTTCGGGCGGGTAACCCGCCTTCCTCGGTTGAAATGCTCTTGCGATTCAATCGCATCCACGGTCTCAAAGGGCTATCCGCATATTGGAGTTCCTGGGAGGTTTGGTTTGCACAAATCGAAGAAAGCCATTCCACACTGCCGGCGCTGGTTTTTTTTCGATCGCCCCGCGGTGATCAATCCTGGATCACCGCTGCCGGAACGGTTCTGGACGCCGCTGCGCTGGCCCTATCTGCACTGGATATCCCTCCAGATGCCTCGGCTGCCTTATGCATCCGGGCAGGTTTCATTTCCCTGCGCAGCATCTCCGAAAATTTTAATCTCCCTCTTAATCTCGATCCGATTTTCCCCCAAACCCCCATCAGCATCAGCCGCGATGAGTTTTTGGACGTGCTGGATCAGTTGAAAAAAGCTGATCTTCCCTTGAAAAAAGATCGCGAGCAAGCCTGGCGCGACTTTGCCGGGTGGCGTGTAAATTACGATCAACCCCTCCTGGCACTGTGCAGCCTGATCATGGCACCGCCAGCATTTTGGTCCAGTGATCGTGCGCCCAAGACGCAGCTCCCGGATATATTTACATCAAAGAAAAATTAGTAGGAATAGATCAGGGTCTTTTTCGAGGAAGTCAGGTAGAATCTTTCGATATGCCTTCAACCTTCAAAGATATTGGGATGGGATTAGCTGCCGGGATGGGAATCGGCACACTGCTTTTCGCAGGGGTATTTTTGATATCGGAATTTGCGCAAATCCCTGACGTTCAATCTGTTGCCGCGCAAGAAGCAATCATCCCACCCCAACTGGAAGCTCAGGCAAACCCTGCCCAGACCCTATTCTCCACCCCAACGATTTTTTCAGTCCCAGAGTTTTTTCCTACGCCAACGCCAACTTTAATTCCGCTGGAAAAACAATCGACCACACTGCCTCCGACAGCTACGATCATTACCGAGCCGCTCATCCTCACCGGTCCGCTCAATGGTGAGGAGCAAGCCTACCTCCATCTGACTTCGCTTTATTTTGTGGCCCCGGATTATTTTGCCAGCAAAGCAATTGGTGAAGAGATCAACGGCGTCGGTTACGGACATCCCAGCAATATATGCGGACCTCTTTCCATCGCCATTCTGCAACGTGGAAATATTCTGAGCAAAAATATTATCCCTTATGATTTCTGGTTGCTCAATCCAGATAATTATGAAGACCGCTTGATCCTCAAGGCCACATTTCCTCAGGAGCGGTTTGAAAGTTTCCGCACCAAAATCGCACTTGATCGTTTTGATTGGGTAAGCTTCCCGCTCCTAGCTGGTGATTTTCTCTATCTATACAGCGGCAGTCGCGGAAATTTTGAACATATGCTCACTGTGACACGCGTGGATGATCTAGGGCGGGCGTATACCGTTACCAATCATAAAACTGAAGAACTTGGCTTTGTCATCACCGAAGAATTGCTTTACGACCCCAAAAATCCTGGGGAGGGCCTTTTCTACCAGTGGACAGCACGAGAAAAAGCCACGCTTGGTGCCACCGGTTTTGAAGGATTTCAACTATTTCGATTGAGAGAAAAATAAGGAAAGTCGGTAATATATGCTAATGAATAATTTAAATGAAACTCTATTGACAGCTATCGAAGTTGAACTTCGCCGCCAGATCGCACGTCTGGACGATTCGCATACCGCCCTCTACCACGAAATGCTCACCTACCATATGGGCTGGACAGGCGAAGGTGCCGGGCCAAAGGCCACGGGGAAACGAATTCGTCCATTGCTGGTTTTATTGGCTTCAGCTGCAACCAAAGGGGAATGGCAAAATGCCCTGCCTGCTGCTGCAGCGGTCGAGTTGATCCACAATTTTTCGTTGCTGCATGACGATATTCAGGATAACTCTGAAACACGACGTGGTCGTCCGACCGTGTGGGTGAAGTGGGGTGCGGCTCAGGCGATCAATGCCGGAGATGGGTTGCTGATCATCGCCAACCTGGCCATGGCAGATCTTGAAGATCGTTTCTCTGCTGAGATCGCCATGGGAGGATCTCGATCATTACAGGAGACCTGCCTAAATCTGACGCGCGGTCAACATTTGGATATTTCCTACGAAACGCGCACAGATCTTGAAGTTGGCGACTACTGGTCAATGATCTCTGGCAAAACCGCTGCGCTGATCTCTGCCTGCACCCATCTGGGTGCCCTTCTCGGCGGCGCGGATGAAGGGACACAGTCTGCATATAGAGACTTTGGCCATTATCTCGGTCTGGCCTTTCAGGTCCAGGACGATATCCTCGGCATCTGGGGTGATGAGGCATTGACAGGCAAATCTGCCGCCAGCGATCTGCTCGAAGGGAAGAAATCTCTGCCAGTTTTATACGGCCTAGGCAAAAATGGGGAGTTTGCCAGGAAATGGCGGCAGGGACCACTGACTCCCGACGAAATTCCAGGAATGTCGAAATTGCTGGAAGTAGAAGGGGCGCGTCTCCAGGCCCAACAAAGCGCAGATCAGATGACCGATCTCTCCTTGAAGGCACTCCGTATGGCTGACCCACAGGGAGAAGCTGGCGATCAGCTTTTCGAGCTGGCAAATTGGCTCCTAAAGCGCGAGGCTTGACATTGTATTAGCGCGTGACTATAATCACGTCCGCAATGCGGGAGTAGCTCAGTGGTAGAGCATCTGCTTCCCAAGCAGAGGGTCGCGGGTTCGATACCCGTCTCCCGCTTTCTTAAACCAGCCCAATCGGGCTGGTTTTTTTATTTACATCATCACTTTTTAATTGAAGACTGTTTCTCTTTTCGAATCACCCATCGCTATTTTATACTTTATAATAATCATTAGCCAAGTCAATGTACATAAATTCTCACACAACTTTTTTGCTTATATAGTAAGGCAATAAAATTATCATGGAAACTAAATCTTCTGTCTTCCAACGTCTCGATTTTTTCTTTGCTATTCTTGTAGGCATATGGAGTTTTGCCTTATATTTTCGCACTTTAGCACCTTCGGTTCTTACCAGCGATTCGGCGGAATTTCAAACCCTATTCTACACCCTGGGAATGACCCACCCAACTGGCTATCCCGTTCATGTTTTAATCGGAAAACTTTTCACCCTGATTCCCATTCAAACCATTGCGTATAGAGCCAATTTAGCATCGGCGTTTTTTGCAGCTGTCGCAGTTGCAGAAATTTATCTGATCGTCTATCTACTCGGGCGCTGGCGAGTTGGAGCCTTAGTTGGTGCATTAGCATTAGCACATATGCCTTTATTTTGGCGATTTGCAATTATTGCTGAATCATATTCAATTTCTTCGGTTTTCTCACTTTCAATTCTTTTATTTATATTGCTATGGCGTGAACAAGGAAACTGGAGATCTCTCCTTTTTGCCGGAATTCTCGGTGGATTAAGCATCGGCGTCCACGGAGCTACAGCTATGGCTGCCCCTGCAATTGCTATATACCTGTTACTCACTGCACGAAAACGCAATGCGTGGATAAGTGCGATCGGAGGTGCGGCCATGGGAATATTTTTACTTATAGCTGCTTTCATATATATTGACCACCGTGACCCACCATCTAGTATCTATAATGCTGTATACCGCCCATCGCTCAG
>NZ_CEYOSI010000169.1:0-7832 GCF_982879505.1 Candidatus Desulfolinea nitratireducens | reverse complement strand
TATTGCGCAGGGATGGCAGCACGAAGAGACGAAAACCCCAGTTTCCTGCATCATAAAGTAATAGTTGTGGACAACAGGATCGTTATCACAGGATCGCTGAACTTTTCAGATAATGCGAACGAAAGTAACGATGAAAATGTTTTAATTGTGGATAATGCAGAAATTGCAAAGCTCTATACTCAGGAATTTGATCGCATTTGGGTGCTCTCATCTGATCCTGAAGCAGGGAAATTCGAATGTGAGTAAAGGCAGCGTGGTAAATAAACTTAATGAATAAGACTTACGTAAAATACCTAATTTCTGGCAGCAATGCTCTGCGTTGCCCCTGGTCTTCATTACACCAATGCAGAAAATTGAGACTGGGATTTTAAGAATGTGTAAGTCTTATAAAAAATGGGTCAGCTTTTTTGCCGACCCATTTTTAGTTAAAGTTCGCAATATCTATTGACCTGCTTCTCGATTATCTTCAGGCTATCTTCCCAGAATTTTTTCTCACGGATATTGATTCCAAAGCGGTCTGCCAACTCGGCTGCGCGCCCTTCGCCAGTGCTGGCCAGCAAGTTGATATAGTCCGGGACGAATTCGTCGCCCCGCTGCTGGTAGATCGCGTAGAGTCCCGTCGCAAAAAGCAATCCAAAAGCGTAAGGATAGTTATAAAATGAAAGCCCTGCTGAATAATAATGCGGTTTCCAGGTCCACATATATTTATGCAGATACCGTTCATCCAGCGCATCGCCATAGGTCGCCTTTTGGGCGTTCTCCATGATCTCGCAGAAATCTTCGGCTGAGAGTTCAGCATCTGCACGCCGCTCAAAGACCTCTTTTTCGAAAAGATAACGGGAATAAATATCAACGATCACTGCGCTGGCCCCCATCAGGGAGGTTTCGATGATCGCTAATTCCTGATCTGGATCATTGGCCTTTTCGATGGCTGCGTTGGCAACAATTGTTTCGCACATGATCGAGGCTGTTTCCGCGAGCGTCATTGGTGTTGCGCTTTGCAAGGGAGTTTTATCTGCACTGAATATACATTCGTTGTGGAAGGCATGACCCAATTCGTGCGCAATCGTGGAGAGTTGGTCAAAAGTTCCGTCAAAGTTACTCAGGATACGTGATTCTTTTACGGCTGAGATTCCCATGCAAAATGCCCCGCCGCGTTTTCCAACCCGCTGCTCGGCATCAATCCAGTTTTCGCTAAATGCGCGCTGCGCGAGATTTTTTAATGTGGGTGAAAACTCGCCAAACTGCTCCAGAATGAACTCACTGGCTTCCTGAAAAGAATATGTTTTCTCAGATATTCCGACCGGAGCGTAGATATCCCACCAGGGCAACTTGTCCTTGCCGAGTCGTTTTGCCTTCGCAGAGTAGTAGCGGCGGAACATTGGGAATGAGTCTTTCATGGCTTCCATCATGGCGTTTAGCGTTTGACGGTCAATCCGGGCTGCATCAATCGATGAGTGGATGGCATCTTCTCTGCCTCGCCGTCTGTTGAGCGTATTTACAGCACCCTTGATTCCGTTCAGTGATGCCGCCAGTGGTTCTTTTACGGCTTCCCAGGCTTTCATTTCAGCCTGATAGGCACGGCGGCGCACATCTTCATCCGGGTGAGAATGCAGGTTGATCAGAGCCGGGGAGGAAAGTTCCTGTATTTCTCCATCCAACTCAAACTCGATCTTCATTTGCGAGGTGACGGTTCCCTGCAATTTACTCCAACTACTTGCGCCACTCAGGCTCAGTTCTGCTGCAAGGGCTTCTTCTGTCTCGCTCATCAAATAATGGCTCTGTTCGGCTGTCTCTTGCAGGAAAAAGCTATGCTTTTGAGCCTGTTTTGATGCTTTGATGAGCTCAGGGAGCAAATCCGCTATAGAGCCGATCCATTGTTTTGCCTGAACATCCAACATTTGGAGGCGAACTTCGGTTTGTTCAAATTGAGAGAGTATTTTTTTTGCAAGCTGATTGAAAGAGTCGGTTGAAATAAATGAGTAAATATAGGAACCTATAACCTCCGCCAACTGACTGCTTTCGTTAAAGCGGGTGATGAGCCCATCGGCTAATTTTGCAAGCTCGGCTATAGGCGTATCTGGATTGGCAGCCGATATTTTTTCAGTGAAGAATTTTTCCAAATCACCAAGTTGTGCGGACAATTCTTTTAGCGATTTTTCAAACTTGGGGGAATCAAGACCGGGATAGATAGTTGAGAGATCCCAGCGAGGGGGTGCAGAGATTGCCATTTATACTCCTGATTTGAGAGGGATTTAGAGGGCCCAGGCGAGCATCAGGCCAAAAATTGCGGCCAATAAACCGAAATGTAAAAATAGATTTGTGGTGGCGAGCCAACCATTGGGGAATATGAACTGAATTAGCAGGTTTAGGAAGATCAAGCCCATCCCGATCAGAGGGATCAGCCCTTTTCGAGGGGCAAGAAACCCGGATAGCCAATCTAAAAATGCGGAGAGAATTTTTTTCATGCTACCTCATCTTTCGAGTTGATATCTTCTGAAAGGATCTCCCACCCGTCAAATTGAGCGATCAGGCGGCCAGGCAAGCGTCCCTGGATCATTACGCCTCCACGTTCATGCTCGATCCTCTCGATCTTTCCGGCCTCATGGAAGATGGATATAAGATTTCCTTCCTGGTAAGGCAGGCGTACCAAAATCGGCGTATATGTCTCGTAAAGGCTTTTTTGTAAAAGGGCTTTTAGCTCTTTCAGACCCGTATTCTCCAAAGCTGAGATTGCGATAGCCCGCGGATAATGCTCCACTGCAAGTTGCGCCTTTTCTGGATCGTTTAGCAGGTCAATTTTGTTCAAGGCTGTTATTACAGGGATATGACCCGCGTCAATATCAACCAAAGTTTCCTCTACTGCTTCAAAGTGGTTTAGAGCATTAGGATGAGAGATGTCAACAACATGCAACAGTAGATCAGCCTCGGCAATCTCTTCCAGAGTGGCGCGAAACGCTGCGATCAATGTGGTTGGCAGCTTTTGGATGAAACCGACCGTGTCGGTGAAGAGGGACTTATAGCCGCCCGGTAGCTCCACGCGACGCGTGGTCGGGTCAAGGGTGGCAAAAAGCTGGTCGGCAACATATACATCTGCTTTAGCCAATTGATTGAGCACTGTTGATTTTCCAGCGTTCGTATAGCCAACAAGGGCGACGGTCGGTATTAGCGATTTTTTTCTTCTATCACGATGTCGCAGGCGGTGGGCGCGAACTCTTTCAAGCTCCTTCTTGATATGCGATATGCGTTTGCTGATCGAGCGGCGATCTACTTCGAGTTGTGTTTCGCCAGGGCCGCGCAAGCCGACCCCACCAACAGCACCTGAACGTCCGCCACCGCCACCTGCTTGACGGGCGAGGTGGGTCCAAGCCCGCGTCAAGCGAGGGAGGTAATATTCATATTGCGCCAGCTCGACCTGGAGCATCCCATCGCTGGTTTTGGCATGTTGGGCGAAGATATCAAGAATCAGAGATGTGCGGTCGAGCAAACGAACGTCTTTGCCCAGTAATACTTCCAATTCTCGCTGATGGCGCGGAGAAAGCTCATCATCAAATACGACTACCTGAGCAAGGGTTTCTTCAACAAAAGCCTTGAGTTCGTTAACTTTCCCTGAGCCGATGAAGGTTTTGGCATGGGGACGGTTAAGTTGTTGGGTAAGTTCACCAACTACTTCCAGGCCGGCGGTTTCTGCTAATAATGCCAACTCTTGGAGAGAATCAGCAAGAGGCAGTAAGCCTTCTTGGCCATAGATTTCAACGCCCATCAAAAAGGCACGTTCTCGAGGGGAGGTGGTTGGTTGACTGGTTTTATTTGCCATTTAAGTATTTATACCTCGTCCTGGGGAGATAGATCATTTGTGGTTGGGTGAGTTTCACCGTTAAAGAGTCTTGCAACATTGGGGTCAGTCGCCTCGCTGCGGTCAGGCAGCAAAATATGAAAAGTGGCGCCCGGGCATATTATTTCATCGCAACCCTCTGATTCGACCCAGATATTCCCTCCATGTGCTTCAATGATTCCGCGGGCAATCGGAAGCCCCAAACCGGGTCCGCCACCCTTGAAATTGGTTTTGCTGCTGGAGTGTTTTGATGTTTCGCCGAGTTGGCTGAATTTATCAAAGATTCCCATCTGATCTTCGAGCGAGATACCAATCCCTGTATCTGTAACTGTAATCTCAAGAAAACCCGGCATTTTTCGTCCATCAATAGTAATTTTTCCCCCATCAGGCGTGAACTTGATGGCGTTGGTAAGTACGTTGCGCAGGGCTTGATAGATTCGCTCCGGATCAGCGAAGATTTGCTGTTCGCTTCCTTTAAAGGAAGCGATTTCCAGGTTTAACTTGCGAGTGTCGCAAATATATTGTAATTCGCCTTGCAATAAGCCAAGGATTTGCCCAAGCCAAAGTGGTTGAAAATTAAGCAAGAGCAGACTGTTGTCGATCAGCGAGACGTCAATCATATCGTCCACGATCTCATGCAGGCGAGTGACACCATTCTGGATACCCTCGAGAAGTTGCACTGTGTTTTTATTGTCCACAGCAAGAATGTCTTTCATCATTCCCGAATATCCTTCGATCAAAGTAAGGGGTGTTTTTAGCTCATGGGCCGCGACCGAAATAAAATTTGACTTGCTGCGGTCAAGTTTTTCCATCTTTTCCTGAGCAGATCTAAGTTCGTTGGTGGCATGTGAAATGCGTGTGTCAAATTCGTATTGAGCTGCTTTGGAAAGCGCATAAGAGAAAATTGCGGAGGTTAGGCTGAGTAATTCGAGAGACTCTTCTGGCGAAAGCCTTTCTTTTGCCACCTCAAAGGTGATTGCATTTGCCCTTGAAACCATGGTTGAAAGGCTGTATTGTCCATCGGCAAGATCGCTTTCTGTTGGAGTTCTCGACCAATCAAAAAGTACAGGGTCTATCCACGAGGGATCGCCTGTCAGAACGGCTTGCTCGAGGAGATTGAAAAAACGGGAGAGCTCTTTTTTAACATTTTCTCGTACGCCAGCGCCGCGCGCCAGATCGTGGGTGACACGATGTACCCAGGCATCTTGTATTGTTTCAAGAAGGGTTTGAATATTCATTGACTTATAGTCTAAGCGATGATTCCATTTTTGACCACTGTAGATGACTTACCAATTGATCATTCCTTGTTTTTCCACTCAAGCCAGGACAGAATGGTGTCGCCAACAATTTGCAGGCTATCAGCGGAAACTTTATCGAGTGTATCTTCTGTTGTATGCCAATACGGATAATCAAAATCGATTATATCCACCGCAGGGATCCCAGCCTCAAGAAATGGTGTATGGTCGTCAAGGATACTGTATTTTTCATTGGCAATAAAATATGCCTCAAATCCCTGCATTGAGGCCTGTGACCAAATTTCTTCGCGGATCTTCGGGGTCGAATTCCGTTCAAGATAAATATTCAAATCTGCGTCCCCGATCATATCGAGGATGATGACCGCATCCGGATTGGGCGCGTATTCTTGAAGAAATGCTCTTGAGCCTAGTATCCAATCCCATCCAGGGAGATTGCCATTATCTTCAAGATCAAAAAAGACCAGCCAGATGGGGAGGGAATCTTGGGGGATGTTGCGCGCCAGCTCAAGGAGGGCTGCCACTCCCGATGCGCCATCGTTCGCGCCTAAAACGGCTTGCCCGCGTTTGTGAGGATCGAGGTCCTGATCGGCGTGGATGCGACTATCATAATGAGCCCCAAAAATGATTTGCGGAGAGGAGGTCCCCCGTGAGGCAATCAGATTGTATCCCTGATGGCCGAGACTCTCAAAATTATGAACCTCAACGTCCCAGCCAGCCTCTTCAAGCTCAGTCCTCATCCAGATGCGGACCTGGGCATGTGCTTCAGAGTCAGGAGTACGCGGGCCAAGCTCTGTTTGGCGGATGATATCCTGGTAGGCACGCTCTCCGTCAAATTTGGCGGGGGCAAGTTCAGGTCGGGTGCGGAGCGGTAATTCTGTCCAGAGAAGATAAGCGCCAACGACCATAAAAGAAATCGATAATAACAAGAAAAACCAAGGCCGCCTCTTCATCATAAACTGTTTGATCTGCGCATAACCATTAATATGTACTATTTTTCATCCAGATATTTTTTCAAATCGCCTAAAGCACGATCTGCATAGGCTCCAGCTCTTTCGCGCTTATTTCTTTTCTTGCTGCCTTGCTCCAGCGGTGGCAGGATACCAAAATTGGCCTTCATCGGCTGAAAATCTTTGGCGGCCGCATGTGTGATGTAATGGCATAATGCCCCCAGCATTGTCGTTTGCGGGAGGTGGAGAGGGGGAATTGCGGATAGCAGACGGGAGATGTTTTGCCCTGCCAGCAAACCCGTGGCAACATTGCCGATATACCCCTCAACGCCAGTAATTTGCCCGGCAAAAAAAAGATCGTCGCGATGGCAAAATTGAAGAGTTGGCCGTAAAAGCTGAGGGGAGGCGATAAATGTATTCCGATGCATTTGCCCATAGCGGGCAAATTCAACATTTTCTAGCCCTGGTATCATTCGGAAAACGCGGCGTTGATCGGGGAATTTCAGATTCGTTTGAAATCCAACCAGATTATAGAGATCGCCTGCCAGATTATCCTGGCGAAGTTGTAGAACAGCATAAGGACGTCTGCCTGTGCGTGGATCTGTCAGGCCAACTGGCCGGAGAGGGCCAAATGCAAGAGATTTTGGACCCCGTTCGGCAATTATTTCGGCAGGAAGACAGCCTTCAAAGTAATGATGTGCTCCCGCTTTTACACCTTCTTTTATTTCTAATTCGAAGGAAAGAAGTTTGATCCGCTCGGCATTTAGGAGGGCCTCTAGAAAAAAATCGTATTCATCCTTCGTAAAGGGGCAGTTGATATAGTCGCCCTGGCTTTCTTCACCGCGATCATATCTCGAGGCTCGGAACGCAATATTCATATTGATGCTTTCGTAATGAACGATTGGCGCGATGGCATCAAAAAAATAGAGGCTGTTTTCTCCAGTGATCGCAGAAATTGCATTTGAGAGTTTTTCTGAAGTGAGCGGTCCAGAGGCAATGATTGTTGGTTCTGTAGGTATATCGGTGATCTCTTTGCGGATGAGCTCAATATTTGGATGAGCATTTATTTTTTCCGTAACAGCCTGTGCAAATCCTTCCCGATCAACAGCCAATGCCCCCCCAGCCGGAACAGCGTTTTCTTCGGCGCAATTTAGGAGCATGGATCCCATCTGCCGAAGCTCGTTTTTTAACAATCCGGACGCACGGTCCGGGAGATTTGAACCAAGCGAATTTGAGCATACCAATTCAGCAAGGTCGCCACTTTGATGGGCGCCTGTCTTTTTTTGAGGGCGCATTTCATACAGTTTTACGTGGAGGCCAAGCTGGGCTGCCTGCCAGGCAGCCTCACATCCTGCCAGACCTCCGCCAATTATGGTTATGGATTTCATGGGACAATTTTATCATCGGAATGTTTCTTCTCTGTTGTATAATAGTAGTGACTACTATCTTACCCAAACCGAAAGAAGAAATGGCAAATTCAGTCTTCATCGAAACTGCTTTAAAAGATGCCTGTCAAATTACAGGGGCGTTTTGGGCTGCTTGTATTGAAAAAAATAATTCAGGTTGGATTATTGAAGCCTCTTATCGATTGAACAAAAAACGCCGAGGGTTAGTGCGGGATTATTTTTATCTAAAAGCCGTGGATACCTGGCTTTGTGGCGCAATTACAGGAGGGAGATCACGCTCACGTAAACTTCCGGAAGGTCCGGATTTTGGCGTGAAGCGTTTATATACTTTTCCGGTATCATCTCAATAATTTGGGGTAGATGAAAAAGACCAACCCAAATTGAGTTC
>NZ_CEYOSI010000168.1:0-7905 GCF_982879505.1 Candidatus Desulfolinea nitratireducens | reverse complement strand
ATTTTTCCTGATGCAACGTTACTTCTCAAAGTAACATTTTCCGTGATGCAATTCGCCTCAGAAGCCTGTGCGCCAGGAGAGTTCCCGCTAATGATTGAAGATTTCCAGGACGGCAAAGCGCAGAATTGGAATAATATCACAGCAGCTCTTGAGTTCAATGCTCAGAATGGCTGGTCCCTTGTTGAAGATGAGCCAGGAAATTTTGTAGCCGTCGCGTCAAATGCCCCTGACTTTGCGACCGACAGCTACTACTTTGATGAATTAGAACTTTATAGTAACGCAGTTTGGAGAGTAAAAACAAAGATCACCGGAAAAAATAATGATGCATTCCTGAACTGGCGTCATGGCTGGAATGAAAATGGAGATTGGCGTTATATAGTTCAGTATGGAGGCCCAGCTCTGCTGAGTTTATCTCGCTTACATTATGAAGCGGGTCACTTTAATGTGAGTCCATCTTCGTTCGGCTTCAGAGAGGAGCAATGGTATTTCTTTGAAATCGGTACTTATGATGGAACAACAGCCGTGTGGGTTGATGGTGATCAGAAAAATTCTTATACGGACCCCCAACCAATGCAGCCCGGAACAATTGGCCTGGAAGTGCATTTGTCAGATGGGTCAAATTCTGCCTACACCTTTGATAATATTGTCGTATGCGGGATTGAGGCCCCATTTGAAACTGTTTACTTAAGTGAGTAATTCACACTAATTGAATTACCAAAAATAAGCGCCCTTTCCAGGGCGCTTATTTTATATTTGGTAGTTGGAAACTTATTCTTGGATGCTAAGTCTTTAAAGAATACCCTTTACAAAACACAGTAGCATAGGCTGAACACGGCAAATTTTCTCATGCGAGGCCATTATTATCGTGACCCATTGGCTTCAAACTCAATTAGATAGCCTTTTCTGAACTGATAAGTCTCCAGAGCCCAAGCGCTGTCTGCGCAATATTTAGACCCGTAGTGAGCCGCGGAATCCCCTTGCAGCATAGTAAGAATCTGCACCGTTGTGATATATAAAAATATTGCCGTAACGGAAATCAGCAAAGATGGCACCACCTAGTTTTCTAATATCGGCAGGTGTTTCCAACCAGCTTGATGTTTTCGTATCAAATTTCCCAAGTTTCTGCAGCCCTCGATATTCTTCTTCCGTTAATATCTCTATGCCCATGGCAGCTGTCATTTCCTTAGCAGAATCTTTTGGTTTAAATTTTTTCCTTGACTCCAGTGCTTCGCGGTCATAACAAAGACTTCTGCGTCCTTCAGGGCTTTCCGCTGAACAATCATAAAAAATAATTTCGCCCGTCTTTTTATCATATCCAACAACATCCGGTTCACCACCGGTTCTCTCCATTTCATTGAGAGACCACAGTTTTGCAGCGTCAGCCTCCAGCTTTGCACCTACCTGAGCCCATTTAAATTCTTTATGACGGTCCATGTTTTTCTCAAAACGGGCTTTCAGTATTCCGAGCAGATCATCACGTTCTTCTGGTGACAACTCATTTTTATGGCTATTAATCATGTTCATATATTTATACTCTTTCTCTAAATGATGCGCTCTACTATCTATTTTAGCGGATCGCAACCCTTTTCGGATACCCCGTTCGGCTTATATCGATCCCCATCATATTAATGCAAAGACCGGCGGGGGGAACGCTTACGGGGAAAACTTGAATGATAAAACTATGCTATTTTATTGCATTATTACAAAGTTATAGGTAGAAATAATCTACTTCCATGACCAGAAGGCCAGCGTGCCCTCCGCAATCCTGAGTGCCTGGGATTCTCCATCTGCATCCACGACCCAAATACTTGCTACCCCATCAGGATTATCTGTAGCATAGACCAACTTTGCGCTATCCGGAGACCAGATCGTGGCCGAGTGATGATATTGATCAAAGAAAGTCAGCGTAGAGAGAAATTCAGAGCCAAGTTGAAAAGTGGACAAACGGTGGGTCTCGCCAGTGGTAATATTCAGGATCTTCAGGTCCAGCCAGAGGACATCCTGGGAGCGGGTACTGATCTCATCCTGATCTCGTCCGGGCAGTTGTACGCTGAAGTAGGCGACACTTTGGCTATCAGGAGCCCAAAAATAGGCAATGACCGTATCTTCAGGTGCCCGATGGAGGATATCCGCGTTGCCAGTAGAGATAACAGCTAATTTGCCCACCCTGCCACTGCTTGCAGCCGAGGTAGCCAGATAGGCGATTTGTTCCCCATCCGGAGACCAATTAAAGGCGATCGTCGCCTCGTAATCCGCTAATTTTTGAAGCAGGTCTCCCTCTTTATTCAGTTGGATGAGTTCACCGCGGCTCTCATTCTCGATCGCAGCAAGCAGATATTTTCCATCCGGAGACCACCCAGGGGCCTGAAAATGGCCGGGGCTGAGGGATATATCCCGCGTCTCCAGGCTTGATGGGGAAAGGGTTCCGAGCCGGGCATCTGGATTTGAGGAGCTAGATCCGCCCTGATGGATGAATATTTCTGACCCATCCGGTGCCCAAACCCAATAATAGGGCTGGCCCTGGTCTAAAATCTGCGATTCATCCCCGTTGAGATATGCCAGACGGAAAGTAAGCCCATTTGGAATGGTCGCGTTTGAAAGAAAGCTGATCCGCTCATTATCCGGGGCCCAGTAAAGATAAAAGGGGAATTCTGTATTGCTCTCGAAAACCTCGCTAATTTCTGCGCTCATTGGATCAGCGACAAGCAGCCGGGACGTTATTTGAAGATCCTGTGACTCCACGGAAACAAAGGCCAGATGACGGCCATCAAAGGACCAGGTGGGGTGAGAATAGATACGCAACATTTCATCATCGCTTTCGATCTTCCGGGCATCATCTGTGATGGCTGTCCGATTTTCCCCATGCTCATCGATCGTATAGAGATTCCCGTCCACGCCGAGATAGGCGATCAGATCGTTAGATTTTGATTGGGGAGTCAGGGGTTGATCAATGGGGAGGGTCTGATTCAGCAAAGCACAGGCAAGCGTGGTGATGCTCAGGATCAGGGATGCAAAAAGAATTCGGGATCGATAGAGGGGGGTTATTTTCATGATCTATTTCTCAGATATACCAATAAATCTGATTGTAGCATAATGAGGGTAAAGGAACCGGATTTGATTACTCCCAGCCTTCGCGAAGCATGCTCGGAGAGTGGCCCCAATTTCTAAATCTGGAATTTAGGGGAGGAGCACAGCGTCTCCCTCTATTTCGGTTTTCAAAATGGGGGGAATAATGGAGTCATGATATTGATGCATTCATATTGCGGTCAGTTTTGAGACCTTTTTTCCTAGGGTGGGGTGAGCTGCGGTATTAACTGGGTGGGTGGCCGATCATTCCCGACCTCCATCATGCGCCCGTCTGTGGTCTGGCATTTTGCGGGCAGGGAGGTGTAAACCAGATCATTCTTGCATTCCATCCAGGCAGGAACCTCCCAATTTTTGATCGGAAGGCCTAAATATATTTCGGAGGGAAGATCGGAGAAGGATCCAATTTTTTCCCCGGGAACAGAATCTCGCGGTTGCTGAAATTCCGGGATGGAATGGCGATAGATATGACCTAAGACCCAGCCTGTGATCACCAACCCAAATAAGGTGGTCAGAATTAGAAGATTAAGAACCCATGTTCGTTTTTGCATTCCTGCCTCCTTTACCCCCATTATCTCATATTTGGGATCCTCCTTAGAAACTGTGTGAAAAATTTCTAAATCTACCTGCTCACCACAGATACCCTTTCGGGCACACGTAAACACAGATGAACGCTTATTCTTTGGATGAAAGCCTCGAGGAAATGCCTTTCCAATCATTTTTATCTATGTTCATCTGTGGTTAAAAAGGGTTTTCAGACACCCTTTTCGATCAACAAATTTCCCCGTCAGACCTTTCTGCATCCCTCAACATATTCTCAACCAGCTCAAAATCCATTCTTTCTGTTCTGGTATAGCGAATACAGCCCTTGCCAAAGCTGATCCCCTGACCGGCCAGTTTCTCCTTGTGAGCGTTCATCACAACCTGCTTGAGGATATAAAGGGAAATATAATTCTTCTGGCTGGCAAAGGCCACCTCCACTTCACCATTTCGCGAATAGGAGGGCATTCCGTATGCCATGCCCTCCTGAAAGCCTTTCAGGGATGAGAGACACAGCTCACGTAATTTTGAAAGGCCAGCCTTTCGTTCGGCTGGCACCTCATTCAAATAGGCATCTACGGTTTTTGATTTGGATTGCACAATTTTTTTCCATACCAATAAGCCCCACCCGTCCCTATCGGGGCACCCTCCCCAAAACAAATTTTATTTGGGGAGGGACGGGGAGGGGTCAACACTCACTAAAGGCACAGGCGTAGCATTTCCGGCAGCCCTCTTCATTGATCACGGCCGCCTCCCCGCATTCGGGGCAAAGATCGCCGATCGGCTGAATCTGGGGAACCTCGAGCCCGCCATTGCTGGGCGCTGTATCCGCTTCTGCTGGGACCCAATCACCAAGGTGTTCGTCGGCTTCACGGAGGTATTCAGCCAGCACCTGCCCAACGCCATCTGGCAATGAGCGGACACGTTTGGCGCCAAATCCCAGTGAGCGACCTCCACCAATCCCGCCGAGTTGACGGACAATCTCTTTTATACGATCACGCGGTGAAACGGGCGATGCCAGGCGTAATATATAGGAGAGTAAGCGACCGATGGCCTCGGAGACTGCCGCTGTTTCAGAACCGGCCTTGGCTGTATTGACAAAGACTTCAAAGGGTTGTCTTCCACCATTCTCGTTGACGGTGACAAAGGCTTTGCCCAAGGGGGTATTGACATTATAGGTCCAGCCGAGCAGGGAGCGCGGACGGGGCTTTTTACTTTCACCCCAGATGGGTTTCCCGTCAGATTCACCCTCCGGGAGGTTTTGCTTTGCAGTCGCTTTGGTTTCCAGGACAACCTTGTCCCGCGAGCCTGTCACATAGACAGTGATCCCTTTACAACCCAACTCCCAGGCCAATTTGTAGGCTTTTGAAACATCTTCTTCGGTCGCCGTTGCGGAGAAATTGACCGTCTTGGAGAGAGAATTATCGACAAAGGCCTGCAGTGCAGCCTGCATCCGGACATGTTCCTCAGCGGTGATATCTGCCGAGACCACAAAGACCTTCCGGATCTTCTCAGGAATATCCGTCAGTCCCTGGCATGAGCCTTCTTCCAGCACCTGCTCGAAAATCTCCTGACTTGCCTCTCCCACCAAACCGGCGGCGCTAAGGGCAGCTTCGAACCGAGGGCTGGCATAAGTCAACTGAAGGTCTTTCCCGTTATCATCAACATGGCGAATATAGGCCAGCGCAAAGGTCGGTTCACAGCCATATCCCTCGCATCCGGCAACGGTGGCAATTGTCCCGGTGGGCGCGATCGTTGTCTGGGCAGCGTTCCGAATTCCATGCTTTCGGAGGCCATCCACAACGGAATCCCAATCCAGGTCCGGACGTCCCCAATCCTTTGTATAGGCCACCACCGAATTGGGTTTTTTCCAGGTCAGATTTTCCGGATCATAAAGACTGCCCTCAATCGCAGGAAAGGGTGCCCTCTCTTCGGCCAATCTGATGCTGGTCTGCATGGCATGATAACGGACAAATTCCATCACCTGTGCGGCAAATTCCTGTCCATCCTGCGAGCCATAGCGTGCCCCTACATGATACATAAGATCGGCCAAACCCATAATGCCCAAACCAATTCGGCGCGCGTTTTGCGCGGCCTCCTTCAATTGAGGCACGGCTGGCACATAGGCATTCACATCAACCACATCGTCGAGAAAATAAGTGGATAAAACCGTGCTTTTTCGGATTTCCTCCCAATCGACTTCGCCATCAGGCCCGCAATGCTCAGCAAGGTTGATCGACCCCAAACAGCAGGATTCATAGGGTCCCAACCATTGTTCACCGCATGGATTTGTGGATTCAAGCGCATATAAATGTGGGACGGGATTATCCCGATTTGCCGCATCAAGGAAGAGCATTCCCGGCTCCCCGTTATGATGCGCCTGTTTGACGATCTTTTCGTAAAGCTCTCGCGCGTTGACTTTTTCATAAGTCCGGATCGGGATGCCCGCGGCCTCGGCTTGCTCCAGCGTCCCCCTGAAACCGCGATATTTCGGCGAAAGAACATCCGGGAAGCGTAAAGCCCATTCATCATCATTTTCAACGGCGGTCATAAAGGCATCTGTGATCCCAACTGAAATATTGAAATTGGTGATCGAGTTTTCATTTGTTTTACAGGTGATGAAATCTGCAATATCAGGGTGATCCACACGCATCACGCCCATATTGGCCCCGCGCCTGGTGCCGCCCTGCGCTATCTCGCCAAATGCATTATCGTAAACCCGTAAAAAGCCGATCGGGCCTGTGGCCTGCCCGGCCGAGGAATTGACCAATGCGCCAGATGGGCGCAAACGTGAAAAGGAGAATCCATTCCCGCCGCCTGTCTGCTGGATGAGGGCCGCATCACGCAGTGACTGAAAGATGCCTGCCGCATCACGCCCCATATCATCGTTGATCGGCAATACAAAACATGCGGCCAATTGCCCAAGGGGCGTTCCAGCGCCCGTAAATGTTGGGGAATTGGGGAAGAATTTTTTTTCAACCATTAAATGATAAAACTCTATGGCACGCTCAAGTACATCAACATCCCATTTTTCTTCGGCTTTGGCAACATTATAGGAGACACGCCAGAACATTTCCTCAATTGATTCGTTGGGCTGTCCATCATCTCCACGACGCAGATATCGACGGATTAAAACCTGGCGCGAGTTATCAGAAAGTTCAATAGCGGGCAGATCTGATGGCGCGGGCGGAGTTGTTAATAATCCTTGTTTTTTGGCTACAGCCGTTTTCTTTGACATAACGCATTCTCCTGATAAACCAGTAAAAAATTCTTTGTTTAAGCGCCCCCAATATCACCAAAGGCCAAGGGCAAAATTATTCCAAAAGTCGGTCAATTTCAGCGCGCAGGGCATGAAGATCATCCAATCCGAGGTAAACAATGGCGTAGCGCATGTATGCGACCTGGTCAAGTTCCTTCAAACCGTCCATAACCTTATCTCCAACCACGCGGGATGAAACCTCAGATTTCCCCATTTTTTGCAACTCATTTTCAACCTGCCCAACCAGGCGCTCAATATTCGCTGCAGAAACCGGGCGCTTTGCACAGGAGATACTGATTCCGCGCATTAGTTTTTCACGATTGAATGCCACGCGGGCACCATCCTGTTTTACGATTAGCGGGGTTGCCAATATTGGGCGTTCGTAGCTGCTGAAGCGTTGCTCACAACTCAGGCATTCACGCCGTCGCCGAATATTTCCCTGACTATCATGGGATGTATCTACAACTTTCGATGATTCGTGCTGACAAAAAGGACAACGCATTTCACCTTACTCCCGTCAAAAAAACACCAAACTGAACATTTGTCTCACGCCAGATATGGCGATGTACCCCGCCGCGCCCCATATATTCGCGGGTTAGTGAGCGGAGATTCTAGCATAATAGTAAGGTCAGGGCAAGGGGACAACAGGTCTACTCAACCTTAAAATATCCAAACCGTAATTCCCCCCTTGAATCGGCTTGTTTTTGTGGAAAAAAATCGGATATATCTTGTCTAAATAAGAATTCAGGGGAAAATGCGGGAGTTCAAAATAATCTCAAGCTGCAATAAGCAGGTAAAAAGCAGAGAAGATATATCGCAAGAAAAGATTTACCGAATTTTTCATGCAAAATATGTATGGCAGATGATAAATAGCCAATTAGATATTATTCCAGTGCATCTTCAGCGACAAATACATTTGTGGAGTTCAACATTTCCAGAAATACCTCTTCGTAGAGAATTTCCTGTTCATCCGCATGGCTTAATAAAAGAACCAGAATAGCATCGTATCCCGATTGAGTATA
>NZ_CEYOSI010000167.1:2027-8078 GCF_982879505.1 Candidatus Desulfolinea nitratireducens | reverse complement strand
ACCCTTTAAACGCGGCTCCAAATATTAAATAAATGAACTCGAAATCACCCTTTGACGTTGACCTGCTCCGCGCCGATTTTCCGATTCTTAACAGAGAAATAGGTTCCGACAAAAAGCTGGTCTATCTGGATTCAACGGCGACTGCCCAAAAACCGATTTCTGTTATTGAAGCGATGAATGATTTTTATCGACTCTCAAATGCCAATATTCATCGGGGCGTACATACCTTGGCAGAAGAAGCAACCGCCATGTATGAGAATGGACGCGAGCAAGTTGCGAAATTGATCAACGCTGCTTCGCCAAGGGAAGTGATATTTACACGGAACACAACCGAATCGATCAACCTTGTTGCCTATAGTTGGGGAAGGAAGAATCTGGATCCGGGAGATCTTATCATCCTGACGGAGATGGAGCATCACTCCAATCTCATCCCCTGGCAGATGCTGGCAGCGGAGCGCAATATCCGGCTCGAATTTGTGCCTGTCACTGAGGATTATCTCTTTGACATGGATGCCTATAGAGACTTACTTAAACTTGAGCCGAAATTGGTATCTTTTACACAGATGTCCAACGTCCTCGGGACGATCACACCTGCCGCGGAAATTATCCGCCTCGCGCACGAAGTTGGCGCATTGACCCTCGTGGACGCGGCTCAATCTGTCCCACATTTGCCCGTAGATGTACGGGCGTTGGATGCAGATTTCCTGGCCTTTTCAGCCCATAAAATGGTCGGCCCAACCGGGATCGGTGCGCTCTATGGCAAACTTGATCTTTTGAATAAAATGCCTCCCTTCATGGGTGGCGGGGATATGATAAAAACCGTTCATTTGCGCTCCTTTGTGACGAACGAAGTTCCGTATAAATTTGAAGCCGGAACTCCAGCTATAGCGGAGGCAATTGGTTTTGGCGCAGCCGCAGAATATTTGAGTAATATCGGGATGGATGCAATTGAAGCACATGAGCAGTCCATTACGGAATACGTACTGGAACGATTGGAAGAAATTCCCGGCATTACCGTTTTTGGCCCCGATGCTGAAAATAAAGGTGGCGTGGCCTCCTTTGTCATGGATGGAATGCACCCTCATGATGTAGCCCAAATCCTTGATGGCGAGGGGATCGCCGTCCGGGCTGGGCATCATTGCGCCCAACCCTTGCATGAAAAATGTGGAGTCAGGGCTACGACTCGAGCGAGTTTTTATCTTTATAATACCAAGGCAGAGGTTGATCTCCTGGTAGAGGGGATATACAAAGTCAGAAAGATTTTCGCTTAACGGAGCTGTTATGGACGATCTCTATCGCCAATTAATTATTGAACGCTATAAGACCCCCTATTATCGCGGACATCTTGATCCGCACGATATCTTCTTCGAAGACGATAACCCCGTTTGTGGTGACCATATCGAGGTTACTGTTCGGGTTGATGATGAAAATATCGTCACAGAAGCTGCTTTCGATGGGCACGGATGCTCCATCTCGCAGGCCGCCGCAGATCTTTTGGTTGAGTCGATTCGGGGTAAGACCCTGGATGAGGTCAAGGCACTGACGAAAGATGATGTGATCGAATTGCTGGGCATTGATCTGGGTCCTGTCCGCCTGAAATGTGCATTGCTCTCTTTAAAAGTACTCAAGGCGGGTGCCTATGGCCTCAGCGTGGATGAGGTTAGTGACGCTCTGGTAGAATAAGGCGGGATGGTAGATTCTAGAGAAAAATCAGTTTGGCGTATCCTTTTTGGCAGTATTTTATTTTCCAGTTTTCTGGCAATTCTTGATCTGCGCAGTATTTCCCTGGATAGGGGATTTTCGCTTGCGCAGACCAGGTGGCTTTTATTGCTGATCGGCATCGGAACTGTTGGGTTTTTCGCAGGTCTCCTCTTCTATATGACCTGGACAGAAAGTTTTCAGAAATTAAAAGCATCTTATAATGCTTTTTTGAGTCCTGGGGAAAAGCTAAAATGGCCTGTTATTTTTCTCTTCATCGCAACTTTGGTGATCCTGCCTCTCTTGGCGCTACATCCTTTTCTTGGAAGTTTGCTGGGAAATCGTCTGTGGATCAAGATTTTCATTTTCTTAATCCTTTCCTTATTTGGAGCATCGCTTTTGCGCGCCAGCTTCAGATTGTCATGGATGGAAAGCCTCGCATTTGCTGCATTGGGGCAGCTATTAGTCTATCAACTGGTCATGGCCAGCTTATACATAACTGATTACCCCTTCGCAATTGGATGGACTCGCGATAGTCGCTATTATTACGCCTCATTATTTTTTTCAGAAAGAATTTATGGGCAGGAACTCTCTCTTCCGATCTTACACCCGACCCTCCATCTGATTTTTAGCATTCCCTTCCTTTTTGGAAAGTTGCCTCTTTGGGTTCATCGTGCCTGGTCCGTGATCCTTACATTGGGTCTTACATGGGCAGTTGTTACTCGTCTCGCTGCCCCTGCTCCTGCGAAGCTTCCCCTCCGCTTGAGAGGGGGCTTTGTAATCTGGGCCTTTCTTTTCCTCGTGACAGGCTCGATCTATGCCCATCTACTCATACCCGTACTGATCATCATTTTCTTTGTTTCGCCTGAAAAAAAATGGCAGTCCTGGTTAGCTGTGATCATTGCATCCGTGTGGGCAGGGATGAGTCGCATTAATTGGTTTCCCGTTCCGGGGATGCTCGCGGCGTTGATCTACCTCCTCGAAGTCAAACTCCCCCCGGGAAAAAATGTATTTCGCTATCTTATTCTTCCTGGAGTATGGGTTTTGGTTGGGACAGCCACCGCATTTTTATCACAAACTGCGTATATCCAACTATCGGGGAACGGCACCCGCGAAGAATTCTTCACCAGTCTTTCCTCAGACCTGCTCTGGGATCGTCTCTTGCCGAATAGCACCTTTGGCCCGGGGATTTTATGGGGAGCCGTTTTTCTCTCTGCACCGCTGATCCTTTTTATTATTTGGTCGTTTAATCAGCAAAAGGAGAGCTGGCATCCTCTTCGGATATTGGGAATTGCCTCAGCAATTCTGGTGCTTTTTGTGGGCGGTTTGGTTGTCAGTTTGAAGATTGGGGGCGGGGCCGATTTACATAATCTGGATGCCTATTTTGTCAGCATCCTGTTGGTGGGGGCTATTCTATTCACGCGCAGATTTCAGCTTGATACCGCTTCCAGGCATCTGCCTGCTGAAATACCGATCCCATTGCTCGCGCTGGGGATATTATCCCTGGCGTGGTTTATCCTGCGGGTGGGAGGGTCAGTGGGATATGATCGAGGCGCAGTCAATGCTTCTTTGAACGATATCCAGGCCCAGGTCACGAGCGTTGCGGCGAGTGGAGAGGAGGTCCTCTTTATCTCGCAACGTCATCTGTTGGCGCTTGGGCTGATCGAAGATATTCCTCTGTTCCCGGCTTATGAAAAAGATGTCCTGATGGAAATGGCTATGTCCCGCAATCGGGCTTATCTGGACGGGTTTTATGAAGATTTGCGCCATCAGGAGTTCGGCCTGATCGTGATCGATCCCCAATCGAATACGCTGATCAGCGAGAAGAGGTCTTTTGGTGCGGAGAATAATATCTGGGTTTTCAAAGTGACACGGCCCCTTGTTTGTTATTATGAGCGATTGATGTTATATCCGATTGTAGGCGTTGAGCTATATACGCCACGAGCCGAGCCACTGGAATGTGAGTAGAGGAAAAATGAATTATACAACTTACGATGAATCCAAATGTGATTTTTATGAAATTGCCCCGGCGGTTGAGTTACCGAATGGGGAACGCATATTTGTCGATATTGATGATATCCCGTTAGTAATTTTCAATATCGCAGAAAGTTATTACGCGATCAAGGACCAATGCTCACACGAAGATCTGGATCTGGGCGATGGGGATTTGGAAGACTATACTCTTTCCTGCCCTCATCACGGAGCCCATTTCGATGTCCGTACTGGCGAGGTGTTATCCTTGCCTGCTGTTGTGGGTATTCCTGCCTATCCGACACGAGTACGAGAAGGAATGATTGAAGTCGGTCTTCCGAAAGAATAAAAAAATAGAGATGAGGCAGCTCATCTCTATTTAATTAGGACTTACGCATTTTTATAGTCCTAGTCCCAATGCTCTGCGTTGGGGTATTGTAGACAAGCTACAACGCAGAGCGTTGCAGCGAGAAAAAAGGTATTTTGCGTAAGTCCTATTAATTAAGGTTGGGGTAAACAATTTAGCACTTTTTGAATTGACCTACTACACGTAAGATATCAAACCCCTCTGCAAAAGGCTTTTCTGCCAATGCGCCGTGACGCACCATTGTGGCGCGAAGCAGCTCGGCATTAAAATAATACTTATCGTGATAAGTTTTATATTTTAATAATGCTTCAATCTTTTTGTTTACGTCTTCTTCGCTAACTCCCACAAAAAAATGGGGGAAGAAGTTATAACTTGATCTGACTACGTCAAAACCAAGCACTGTCAGTCCACGATAGGCACGTAAAGCTTCTTGGGTAATAACATTGTGATCCTGATGAAGATCGTTTTGGCTGTGGCAAAAAATTATCTCAGGTTTGAAATCGCGCCGCAGCTTGAGCAAATATTCAAGGACTTCCTGTCGCATATCTGGAAATTTGCGGGTTTCAAAGCTTTCTATGAGATCATCTTTCGGGTTGACTCCCAAAACAGCCATACTGGCACGATGCTCCTCAACCACATTTTTGAGCATTGGGTTTTTTTGATTATCAGAGAGGGTTACGCAGAGAATCTCGCTTTGACCACGAATATTATGAATCAGGGCACCAGCACCCAATTCGATATCATCTGGGTGGGCACCCACAAAGAGTACTCGTTTTCCGTAAAAATTCATTAAACACCTAATTTACATCATTGCGAGGAAGCCGAAGGCTGACGCGGCAATCTCCAAAACTAAGGTGGAGATTGCCCAGGTCACTATCGCTCCTTCGCACATGTGCCTTCGCCCAGTACAGGCAATGACCGTGAAATTATTTCGTTCCGACAAAACCGCCAACGACCTTTGTCATCACCAGGTTGCCATCTTTGTCGAGTCTCTTCTGAGCGACAGCGGTGATCTTTGCCATCACCTCTTCAAATTCACCGGAGCCTTTGAAGAGATCGCCCCACAGTTTGCGGTCTTCAGAGAGCGATGCACGGGTGTAGGCAATAAAGGGATCAACGGTGGGGAAGGTCAGCGGGTTTTCAAAGACATGCACATCCACTTTGGAGAAAGTTTCTTTCATTGCGTCGAGGATGCCGCTTTTATAACGGGAGCTGCCTGGCATTGGCGGAATGACCATCCTGGTGGCCTCACGAATGATTTCGTAGAAGAGTTGTTTATTCTCCGGCATCGGGCCGCTCGTAAAGAGGCGTCCGCCCGGTTTCAAGACGCGGTGCATTTCGCGGATCGTGGCGGGAATATCAGTCGCGTAATAGATCGCAAAGCAGCAGGATTCCAGATCAAATTGATTGTCATCAAAGGGGAAGCGCTGATCAAAATCCAGTGAAATCAGCGTGAGCGGATTGCCCAGTTTTTCATTCTCGCTGCGGGCCTTGGTTAGCAGTTCCTCGCTAACATCGCCACCGGTGATCTCGGCTTTTCCGTCAGTATATTCATGGTAGAGCGTGCATTGTTTGCCCGCGCCGCAAGCCACATCCAGGATGCGGTCATTAGTAGTTGGTTTGAGCAGATCAAGCATCCATTGGTCAATATCTCGCCCACCGAATTCTTTGTGAATGTCGATCCGTTTTAATAAGTCATTTGTTGTTTCACGATAATCAATTTTCATTTTTCCTCACATAATATTAGAAATAACGGCTCGTTTATACCACAACATGTGCTAAAATGGCGGGAGGATAATCGTAGAACATTGGAGCAATTTTATGGCAAAGAATATCATTCCATCCGTCAAGGGCACCAGAGAATTTTACCCTGAAGAGATGGCCTTGCGTAATTTTATTTATGAAAAGGTGCGTCGGGCTTCACAGCAATTTGGTTACCAGGAATGGGAAGCACCGTATCTCGAAACCCTTGAGCTTTATGCGGCAAAATCAGGCGAAGAATTGGTTAAAGAGCA
>NZ_CEYOSI010000167.1:1046-2017 GCF_982879505.1 Candidatus Desulfolinea nitratireducens | reverse complement strand
CCGAGTCACCTTGCGTCCGGAACTTACCCCGAGCTTGGCACGGATGATCGCCAAGAAACAGCGTCAACTTACTTATCCCTTGCGCTGGTGGTCCTTTGGCCCATTTTGGCGATATGAACGTCCGCAAAAAGGGCGCTCTCGTGAGTTCTTCCAGTGGAATATTGACATGCTGGGACCTGATACTCCAGAAGCGGATGCAGAACTGATCGCTGTTGCCGCGAGTTTTCTGAAATCGGTCGGACTCAGCCCGGGGCAGGCTACCATTTACGTAAATAATCGCCGTTTGATGGATTCCCAATTCGACGCGATTGGGATCCCGGCAGAATCCCGTTTATTGGTCTCCAATCTGGTGGACCGTCGCAACAAGATGAAAGAGGATGCCTGGCAAACCTATGCCCTTGAAGCCGGCCTGAACCGATCCCAGCTGGGTGGTCTGATCGCCTTGCTTGAGAATAAAGATCTCTGGAAAGAATGGGAAGATTTACGCCGTCTATTCACTGCGTTGGATGCCCTAGGCGTGAGCGAGTATGTTGAGTTTGATGCAAATGTTGTCCGCGGTTTGCTATATTACACAGGCACTGTATTTGAAGCATTTGATGTCAGCGGCAGTGTCCGTCGCTCCCTTTTGGGTGGAGGTCGCTACAACAATTTGCTGGCTGATGTAGGTGGTGATCCACTTTCGGCCGTTGGTTTTGCGATGGGGGATGTGGTGGTTGGGATTGTCCTGGCAGAGAACGGCCTTATTCCGGAATTTGAACCTTCCCCAGCTCCTGTTTTGGTGACCGTTTTTAGTGAAGAATTTTTAGCTGAATCATTGGCCCTGTCTGCCGAATTACGGAAGGCTGGATTGAACGTAACCAATTATCCTGAGCCAGCCAAAATAGCGAATCAATTCAAATTTGCTAACAAGATGGGCATGAAGATAGCCCTTATTTTGGGGGCAATTGAAGTGGAATCGGGGCAGGTTGCGG
>NZ_CEYOSI010000167.1:0-1036 GCF_982879505.1 Candidatus Desulfolinea nitratireducens | reverse complement strand
GTGAGTGGCGAGCAGGTTAATGTGGCACGTGCAGACGTACCCGAAAGAATAAAGCAAATCCTTGCGAGTGAATGATGGTAGTGATATAATCTGCGGGCTTTAGGTATATGGTGGCTGTAGCTCAGTTGGCAGAGCACCTGTCTGTGGATCAGGACGTCGCGGGTTCGAGCCCCGTCAGCCACCCAAAACCGTAGGGTCTACTTCAGTAGACCCTTTTTTGTTGCAGTGGTGAGGGTACTTATTTGACGATGTGTCTTTTGTCTTAATTTTCGAAAAACTATGATGCGTGGAACGTCATGGTTTAGCATCAGGGATGCTGCTGTATGGCGTAGATCATGGAAGCGTATCAGGCAGTCCTGATGAATATATAAGATTTTTTAAAACTTCTATAAAAATTACTATGGTTGATTGGAGTACCTGTTGTCGATGGAAAAACAAGATTGTTTTCTATCCATCGATGAGCGGCTGCCCTTCTTGTCTCATCTTGGCGTATCAAATGCTCATCAAGCACCTTCAGTGTTCTTATGCCTAGAACGATAGTTCTGCGACCAAATCTGGTTTTTGGGGACACATAGGTATCGCCAACTTTGAACTTGCGCCTGAGTTGTCCTAGGATGATTAAAGTTATCTATTCCCAATTCAAGTCTATCCATTGAAGACCAAGTAGTTCTGATTGCCTCATTCCTGTTGTGATTGCAAGGTGGTAAAGGCCTCGTATTGTGTTCATATAATTGAACCTAGAAATTGACCGACCTCTATTTCATTGAATATTTTCATCTCTTGAGATTTTGATCTGGGAGGTGTGGCCGCAAGGGCGGGGTTACGGCTAAGGCATCCCGATGTCCCGGCATGACCAAGGCTTTTTCATATATCTGAACGAATCATCTCTATTGTTCTTACACCTGTGTCAGATAGTAATTTTGTATTATAAAGATTTTGAATATACTCAGGTTTCCCCGTATGTTTCATACTAAGAAAAATAGCATGGACGAATATATAATCGTCAAACCACGATAAAAATGAATGTTATAGCGGA
>NZ_CEYOSI010000166.1:7298-8152 GCF_982879505.1 Candidatus Desulfolinea nitratireducens | reverse complement strand
TCAGCAGCATATTCAGCATTACCATACCTTGATCCTGGCTCAGGAAGCATCCTCATCCAACTGGCCGTTGCGGCCTTGCTTGGAGCTGGGCTTTTCATTCGCTCGCAATGGTCAAAGATAAAGAAAATGCTTGGCAAGGACGTCCCAGAAGTCAATGAAGAAGAAAATGCTGATGACGATTTCGAAGAATAAAGAACAACACCCTGCGTCATTTCGAGATCCGAACGGCTTCCTCTTCACACAAGATAGTGTTCTCTATAGACAAATAAACCAGAAATATACTGATGAGTATAAAAATCTCATTGAATCGGGGCTGTATGATAGCCTAAGAAAATCTGGCCGATTGGTCACCCATCAAGAGGTAGACATCGCTCCAATCCAGCCAGAAAAGGCTTTCCAAGTTCTTCAACCTGAACGACTCCCTTTCATTTCTTATCCTTATGAATGGTCTTTTTCGCAGCTTAAATCTGCCGCGTTAACAACTCTAGCAATTCAAAAGCGCGCGCTCAACGTTGGGATGTCATTAAAGGATGCGAGCGCATACAATATCCAATTTTATCTCGGAAAAGCAATGCTGATAGATACGCTCTCTTTTGAGTTCTATCAAGATGGGCAGCCCTGGGTAGCTTATCGGCAATATTGTCAACACTTCCTGGCTCCCCTTGCGCTAATGGCAAAACGGGATATCCGCCTCAGCCAATTATTGCGCGTATATATTGATGGCATCCCCCTGGATTTGGCAAGCGAGCTGCTCCCATCATCGGCCAAGCTCAATGCCGGACTAATGATGCACATCCACTTACATGCAAAAGCACAAGTCAAATACGCAGATGAAAATGTTGAGGAGCAAAAAA
>NZ_CEYOSI010000166.1:0-7288 GCF_982879505.1 Candidatus Desulfolinea nitratireducens | reverse complement strand
TGAGTCTTATTGACAGTCTCCGAAACACAATCAAAAAACTTGAATGGAACCCCGCAGGAACAGAATGGGGCAACTATTACGAGATCACGAACTATACAGATGCCGCCTTTTTGCATAAAAAAGAGTTGATCTCAGAATGGATCAAAGCAAGAAAACCTTCCCAAGTCTGGGATCTAGGTGCGAATAACGGCGTCTTCAGTAGACTTGCTTCCGATCAAGGGATTTTCACGGTCTCTTTCGACATTGACCCAGCCGCTGTGGAACAAAATTATCATCAAGTGAAGGAAGCGAAAGAAAAGTATCTTTTACCTCTTATAGTAGATCTCACAAATCCAAGCCCGGCACTTGGTTGGCACAATCGCGAACGTGAATCCTTCACAGCGCGCGCGCCAGCAGATATGGTTTTCGCACTGGCCTTAATTCATCATCTTGCGATCTCAAATAATGTTCCCCTGACCCAGTTAGCAGATTTTTTCCACGCAATGGGAAAATGGCTCATCATAGAATTTGTTCCAAAATCAGATTCTCAGGTAAAAATACTTCTTCAAAGCCGTGAAGATGTTTTTGACGAGTACACGGTGGATGATTTTGAGCGAGTTTTTAAATCTCGTTTTACCATTCATAAAAAAGTGAAGATCAATGAAGCAGAGAGACATTTGTATTTAATGGAAAGACGCTAAATCCTTGATTTTTAATTCCGGATATCAATAAAAACACCCAAAAGAGCCGTACAAAAGGTTGTTCGGCTTTTTTCTGTGATAACTCTAATATAGAGTCCTTGTAAAACTATTCCCAGTATGTTTTAATAGGTCTGACCTTTCCCTTCTTTACTCATACGAGGTATAAAATGAAATTCTTTCTAAATGGTCAGGAAAAAGAATTCGATGGCGATCCTGAAGTTACTCTTTTGACTTATTTACGCGAACACGAAAATATTACATCTGTTAAAGATGGCTGTTCCGGGCAAGCCTCATGCGGCTCCTGCACGGTTGATATTGACGGTAAATCCAAGCTCTCTTGTATTACTCCGATGAAAAAGATCATCGATACCAATATCACGACACCGGATGGACTTGGCGAATATCGGCGCGAAGTTTTTGCCAACGCCTTTGCTGAAAAAGGCGGCGCTCAATGTGGGTTTTGCACCCCTGGCATCGTCATGCGTGCAAATACGCTCCTCAACAGAATTTCATCTCCAACAGAGGATGATATCAAGCAGGCTCTCACTCCACATATTTGTCGCTGCACAGGGTACACCAAAGTGATCGATTCTGTCATCTACGCAGCAGAAGCAATTCGCGAAGAGAAGGAAATTGCTTCACCAACCAGCGATGGCAGGTTGGGATCACGCCATCCCAAATATGAAGCACAAAAATTGGTACTTGGCGATCATAAATATACAGACGATATTCGAATCGAAGGGATGATGCACGGTGCACTGAAATTTAGCGATTACCCTCGTGCAAAAATACTTGGTATAGACACCCGAGCAGCAGAGGAACTTGCGGGCGTGCTCCGCATCTTCACCGCCGACGATGTGCCGGGCGACCGAGTGATCGGATTAATCTCCCAGGATTGGCCGTTAATGATCGCTATTGGAGAGATCACCCATTATCTTGGGGACGTCATCGCAGGCGTAGTTGCTGAAACCGAGGCAATTGCCCGTGAAGCGGTCAGCAAGATCAAAGTCGAGTATGAAGTCCTCGAGGTTGTCAGCGATATGCACAAGGCAATGGAACCAGAGTCTCCTAAAGTTCACGAGAGTGGGAATATCCTCGCCCATCCTGTTTATATTCGCGGGGATATGGAAGATGCTATTGCAAAATCTGCTTATATTTCAAAAGGCATTTATGAAACACAGCGCGTAGAACATGCCTTTATGGAGGTTGAAACTGCGGTCGCTGTTCCGAAAGATGATGGCGTGGAGGTCTACTCGCAAAGTCAGGGCATTTATGAAGATCGCACCCAAATTGCCAAAATACTCGCTCTGCCTGAAGAAAAGGTGCGTGTGATCCTTGTAGCAAACGGCGGTGGGTTTGGCGGCAAAGAAGATTTGAGCGTACAGGGGCATGCTGCCCTGATGGCTAAACTTCTTGGGCTGCCTGTCAAAGTCCATTTGACGCGTGATGAATCGATTATCATGCATCCCAAACGCCACCCTGTCTGGATGGATTACACGCTCGGCTGCGACAAAGAGGGCAAGCTAACCTTCATAAAAGCACGTTTTGTGGGTGATACAGGCGCTTACGCATCCGTTGGAGCAAAGGTACTGACACGGATCGCCAGCCACGCCACGGCAGCCTACCATGTTCCGGCAACAGATATAGAAGCCTTTGCGGTATACACCAATAATCTGCCCTGCGGTGCGATGCGCGGATTTGGTGTTAATCAAGCCACCTTCGGGATGGAAAGCAGCGTTGACGATCTTTGCGAGCAAGGTGGCTTCGACCGTTGGCAATTCCGCTACGACAACGCCCTAATGGATGGGTCGATGACCGCCACTGGGCAAATATTAGCGGGCGGCGTTGGTGTCCGCAAAGCGCTGGAAGCAATCAAAGACGAATTCTACAAAACCAAATATGCTGGAATAGCATGCGGTTTGAAGAATACTGGAATAGGCAATGGGATGCCAGACGAATCATCCGCGTTGATCACCATCGCTGGACCAGAAAAAATCATCATTGACCACGGCTGGACGGAGATGGGACAGGGTGTGAATACGATTGCAGCGCAGGTTGTCTGCAATGAGACCGGCATCCATCCTGATTTGATTGAAATACGCGTGGATACAGCCGCCGAACAAAACGCAGGCATGACAACTGCCTCGCGCGCCACCTCCCTATTGGGGAATGCGCTCCTGGATGCCTGCAAGAAACTCAATGAAGATCTTAAGCACAACACTCTTGCAGATTTGGTCGGCAATAAATATTTTGGCGAATGGATCGTAGATTGGACAACCAAAGGCGATGCCAAGGTGGACAAAGTCGTCACGCATTATTCTTACAGCTACGCAGCACAGCTGGTCTCCATTGATGACGACGGACAGATTGACAAGGTAACGGCTGCACATGATGCTGGAAAAATCTTCAATCCGATGCTCTTTGAGGGACAGGTCGAGGGGGCAATCCACATGGGAATTGGCTACGCAATCAGTGAAGATCTGCCAATGGAAGGTGGTTACCCGCTCCATACTAATTTTCGAAAACTAGGCATTCTGCGCGCGAAAGAAATGCCCCCTGTAGAAGTGATCGGCGTTGAAGTTCCAGATCCGTTGGGACCCTATGGGGCGAAAGGCGTTGGCGAGATCGGGCTGGTTCCTACAGCGGCTGCAGTCGCAAATGCGCTCTATCAATACGATGGTGAACGAAGAACAAAGTTCCCAATGAAATTGCCAAAGAAAAAGAAACAAATAAATGTAATTAAGCTCTAAACCAAAAGAGCGTGGATGAAATTTCATCCACGCTCTTTATTTTTATAAACCAGTGGCTATTTTTGTTCTGTCTCTTCATTTGCTTTTTCAACAGCATTTACTTCTTCAAGTAATTCTTCACGCAAGACTGGCTCCAATCCAAAAATCCCTGCTTTGAGATAACGCCCAACTACAAGAACAGAGGCAAGCACAGGCACAATCACAATCGCGCTGAGAATACCCTGGATCAGCACTGCCGCTATAATCACAATAAAAACCAAGCCTTCGTGCAAGTGTACACTACGTCCCATCAAGCGCGGACGCAACCAAATACTTTTCAGATTGACCAGCACCAAATGGATTGCAAGTACCAAGGCTGCAAACCAATAATTTGAAATCGCCAACACAAGGGAGCCTTCCAATAGGGCAACGGCTATTGCAATTATCGATGCTATTAATGGACCAACATCCGGGATGATGGTCAACACTCCCGTTAAAATGCCAATAATCAGCGCGCCAGGCAGGCCAATCGCGAACCAGGCAATAGTGAAGACAATCCCGACAATGACCATAAGCGCCAATTGGCTGCGTAAATACGCAGCCCAGATCTGCTTTATCTCCAAAAAGATTAAACGTGCATCACGCCTGTACCCTTCCGGCGCCTGCCGAATGAGCAACTCACGCAGCTTATCCCAATCCAACAGCAGGTAATAAACAGCCACAATGATCACAAAAAACCAGGCAGTATTGCGAGAAGTACTTTCCAGAATATGCAGTACACGCTCTGGTATACCTTTTAGCACAGAAGCCACCGAGCTTTCCAGTTCTGGAAGATAATCACTTGCATCCAAGATATAAGGTCCCAGACGAATTGGCTCGCTCAATAATACAAGAACTTGCTCATAAATACTCACCAAATCGTTCGAAAAAACCTGAAGTTGCGCAATTAATTCAGGCAAAAAAAGTACAGGAGACGCCAACACCAGGCCCAAGGAAAGAAAATAAACCAGATTTACAGCCAGCTTATGTTTCATTCGAAAGCGATTTTTGAATAAATTTACAAGCGGCATCATAGAATAGGCAATTAAACTTGCTAATACCAAAGGCTGAAACATCGGGCGCATATACCATCCTAACGCCACAATCAAAATGCCTAGCACTATCAAAGTCAGATAACGTGCTGGTACGCTCCATTTTTTGGTCATAGATTATTCTTAACAGCCTCCAAAGTGGGAGCAATGATCGGCGCCTCGACGACGGCTTTCAGCGCGGCATTGACATCTTTGAGACCACTACCCGTATTTAACACCAGGATGGGATCGTCCGGATGCAGGAGACCTTTTGAAATTGCTTCCACTACGCCAGCATAAGCTGCCGCTCCAGCGGGTTCCGCGAAAACGCCCACCTTGCCGAGTTCGGCTATGGCAGCGATGATCGCCTCATCCTTAACCAAGACATAATGACCATTAGTCTCGGTGGCGGCACGGAGCGCGCGAACACCATCGCTTGGCATATCGACGGATATACTATCTGCTGTCGTTGTCGCAGAAATTGGCGTGATTTTCTCAGTACCTGCATTAAATGCATTTGCAATTGCCGCAGAGCCTTCTGCCTGCACCCCAAAGATACGCGGCATTTGTTTCAGCCAGCCCAGTTCCGTCAAATCTTTGAAACCTTTGTGAATGCCAGAGATGATATTCCCATCGCCCACTGAGACAAAAATCGCCAAGGGATTATCACTTTCGCCAAGTGCCTCAAGTGACCACTCCCAAATTTCAAAGGCGGCGGTCTTTTTACCTTCAGCGGTGAAGGGATTGTATCCCGTGTTGCGACAATACCAACCAAATTCGTTCGCGGCCTTGACAGCAAGCGCTACCGCGTCATCGTATGTTCCATCAACAAGCATAACCTGTGCACCAAAAATGAGTAACTGGGCAACTTTCGCCACTGGTGCAGATTTGGGAGCGAATATTACTGCTTTTTGCCCCATAGCGGCGGCCATCCCCGCGAGGGCGGCACCCGCATTCCCAGTGGAAGCGGTCACGATTACCTCTGCTCCAATTTCTTTTGCGCGAGCAACTAATATTGCACTGGCACGATCTTTAAATGAGGCCGTTGGATTTCTGCTCTCATCTTTAAGCCAGAGATTATTCACCCCAAGTTTTTCTGCTATTGTCGGTAAAGAATAAGTCGGCGTCCATCCTACAGCGTAAAGAGGGGTCTCCTCTCCACCGGGGGATGAAACTGGTAACAATGGTAAATATCGCCACAAAGATGTTTCAGTGCGGCAAGTGATATCATCAGGGTGGTACTTATCCTTAATTGCTTCATAATCCAGGATAACATTCAAATTGCCACCATCAGCGGGACAGGTATATATGACCTGATCCCGCCGGTATTTTTGCCCACATAAAGAGCATTTATAGCCAACAAATTTATTCATTTGGTTTCACCTTTTTAATTCTTGTATGGAGGTATTTTATCATTCCTAAAGAGTTTTCGGGATGACAGAAACTTAATGATGGGCTTGAATTTCTGTTCAAACAGATAGTCCACTAGCAATGATACAATGGCGTGGAAAATTGTTCTGACACAGAGATTCCATACAAAACTTGTCCAGAAGGATTTACAGTGTTTCTCTCAAGCAGGCTTCGTTGGAAAACAAATCCTCTAATTCCTGAAAGGAATTTACTTTATGAGTATTCTTCAGTTGACTCCCATCATTTTGAGTGCCTTAATTCTTGGGGCACATTATCTTAGAAGCGGACCATTTATTTTAGTTATTTTATCTTTTCTATTTCCTGCCATACTTATCATTAAACGTGCATGGGCTGCTCGCCTTGTGCAAATTATTCTTCTTTTAGGCATGGTCGAATGGATCAGGACTCTTTTTATACTTGTTGCCGAGCGTCGATTACTTGGAGAACCCTGGGGACGCCTTGCAATCATTCTGGGCTTGGTAGCAATTATTTCTGGAGGCTCAGCCCTGCTTTTTTCCTATAATAACTCAGTTAGAAAGAGATATAAATTAGAAAGGATAGAAGTAGAAAACGATGCCTAAGGGCTGATAGCAACTTTTTAAGATAAAAAAAACAAAAGTCCCCGTTCCTTTTAAAGGAACGGGGGTTTCAACATTATTGTTGAATGATCTACAAGCCTCGCTCTCCGCGAATGTAGGGAACGCCAAGTGCAGCAGGTGCACCGAGTCGTTTACGTGCAGCAGCGCGAGATCCCCAAATTAGAGCGATGATAGTAAGAATAAAGGGCATCATCTGAAGAAAGAAACCGTAATTAGAGTTAACATAGAGCGGATTTGCCATTCCAAAGAGCACTGCTGGTCCTTGCAAATCAAGGATGAAACGGCGCAGCATACCGAAAAGATAGCCGCCAAAAGCAGCCCGCAGTGGATTCCACTGGGCAAAAATTACCAGGCCGACCGCGATCCAGCCCTGGCCGGATGTGGTTTGAGAGCTATACCAACCCGGTGAAACAGAGAGAGAAATTGTCGCTCCAGCTAGGCCTGCCAACATGCCACTTACGAAGGTGTAAAAGTAGCGCACACCGTAAACATTGATGCCAAGTGTATCTGCTGCAGAGGGTTTTTCGCCAACAGCACGGAGATGCATCCCAGGGCGGGTTTTGTAGATATAGTAGGCTGTCAAGGGAGCAAAGACATAACCCACATAGACAAGCAGACTGTGATCAGCGAAGAAAACTGGCCCGAGGAAGGGGATTTGGGAGAGAAGGGGAATATCCAGGAAAGGGATTGTCGGTGGATGTTGACCTGTGAGACCCTCTCCCAAAACGAGGGCAAGCCCTGTTCCGAGAAAGGTTAACGAAAGTCCACTAACGACCTGATCTGCCTGGAAGTGAATCGTC
>NZ_CEYOSI010000165.1:0-8192 GCF_982879505.1 Candidatus Desulfolinea nitratireducens | reverse complement strand
AAAAGGTGGTGCAGGATGATAAAAGTTTTATTCATTGGCGGTACAGGGATCATCAGCTCAGCTTGTTCGCGTTTGGCTGTCGAACGCGGCATGACCCTGTATCATCTCAATCGCGGACAAACCAGCCGCCCCATTCCCAAGGAAGTGATCCAACTCAAAGGAGATGTGCGTGACCGCGCTTCCTATGAAGCGGCTCTCGGAGAGCATGACTTCGATGTTGTCGTACAGTGGGTTGCATTCACTCCCGAGCATATCGAACAGGATATCGAAGTACTGCGTGGCCGCACGGGGCAGTATATTTTCATCAGTTCGGCATCGGCGTACCAGACTCCGCCGGCCAGCTTGCCTGTCACCGAGTCCACGATTCTGGATAATCCGATCTGGGAATACTCACAGAACAAGATCGCCTGCGAAGAGATGTTGATCGAGGCCTATCGACAAGAGAAATTCCCAATCACCATTGTGCGCCCCTCACATACCTATGACCCAACACTTTTCCCCACGCACGGCGGCTACACGGTCCTGCATCGTATGCTGGAAGGAAAGCCGCTCGTCGTGCATGGCGATGGTACTTCCCTGTGGACATTGACCCATCACGAAGATTTTGCCGTTGGCATGGTTGGGTTGTTTGCTGATCCGCGCGCCATTGGAGATACCTTTCATATCACATCCGACGAATGGCTCTCCTGGAATCAGATCTACAACTATATTGCCCGAGCCGCTGGTGTTGAGGCAAAGCTGGTGCATGTCCCTTCCGAGGTGATCGCCCGTTACGACTCTGAATGGGGTGACGGCTTACTGGGCGATAAAACCCACTCGATGATCTTCGATAATGCCAAGATCAGACGTCTGGTGCCAGAATTCAACCCAAAGATCAGCTTTGCTGAAGGTGCGCGCCAGATCGTCGCATGGTATCAGGCTGATCCTGTCCGTCAGGTGGTGGATGCGGAATTTGATGCGTTAAATGACCGTATCATCAAAGACTACCAGTTGTAAAATCCATCCAGAGAATCCTGAAAGCAACATCGCTCTCTTCGTCGGTCCAATTGAGATTTTCATATCATTCGCCTTGAAAATATGCTCTCCGGCCCCTTTACGAAAAAAGCCCCCGCCGCGGTAGTTGATAAAGAGCGCGAAAAGCTGATGGGTTACAAGGAAACCGCTGATCTGGCGGAGGCTTATATCCGTGAGGTCGATTCAAATCTAAAATAAGAATTTCAATGCGCACCTTTTAAAAGTGAATTCATCCAGAAATTCGACTTTATATATTAAAGGCTTTCATAACAAAGTCATATAAACATAAGACATTCGTCAATTGACTTTGCCAGAGAGATAGTTTAATTTTAGGGTAGATTAAATTCTAAGGAGAATAAAAAAAATCATGACAATGACGATCACTGACGAATGCATATCCTGCGGTGCCTGTGAGCCCGAATGCCCCACCGAATCAATTAGTGAAGATGATCTTTACGTGATTAACCCCGATACATGTGTTGATTGCAAAGGTCATTTCGATGAACCGCAGTGCGTAGCAGTATGCCCTGTTGACTGCATTGAACTTGTATAACTGATATAATAAAGACAATTAAATAAAAACCTTCGGGGCAGGGTGACATTTGCCAATCAAGCAAATGAATTCCCGATCGGTGGTATAGCCCACGAGCGCTGAGCATAGTCGAAGCGCATGATCCGGTGTGACTCCGGGGCCGACGGTATAGTCCGGATAGCAGAAGGTGTTCAGATAGTGTTGACGCACGTCAGTACTGGCTGCTTGCGACCCCGAAAACGATCTGTTTTCGGGGTTATTTTTTATAAAGGACGCAGTCATCGGATCCACGCGTTGCCGCCTGCTCTCACGCCCCGCAAGTAATTTTCTGCGGAGCGTTTTTTGTTCTGCGAAGAACGAGAGTTTATGAATATCAACCCTGCTCGCAAATTGAAAACACCAACCCCCCTTGCGCCGCGATTAGGTGCACATTGGCCTGCGCTGCTTTCGCTGCTTCTTGGATTAACAGGTTGGCAACTTGCCGTACGCTTCACCGATTTGCCAGCCTTTATCCTGCCCTCCCCTGCAGATGTGGGGATGCGCTTCTCACGCGCCCTCCTGGATGGAAGCCTGCTCCGGCACACTGGCGTGACTCTCTCCGAGGTGTTACTCGGCCTTCTCATGGGAACAGCCACCGCAACCGTGCTGGGATATTTGCTGGCTAAATCGCGTCTTTTTGAGCGGATCGTGGCCCCATATCTGGTTGCCAGTCAGGCTGTACCCGTTGTGGCGATCGCGCCATTATTGGTGATCTGGTTTGGGCCGGGCATATTCTCGAAAATACTGATTTGCGCACTGATTGTCTTTTTCCCGGTTTTGGTGAATACCGTCGTCGGGGTGAGGGCTGTCCCATCCGTGCTGCACGACCTGATGCGTTCGCTGCGCGCTTCACGCTGGCAGGTGCTGCGGCATCTCGAAATTCCGGCAGCCTTGCCTGTATTTTTAGGCGGACTGCGCATAGGCGCTGCACTTTCCGTGATCGGAGCCGTAGTTGGGGAATTCGTCGGAGCCGATCGAGGCTTGGGATTCCTGATCAACGTCGGGCGCGGACAGTACGATACTGCGCTGGTTTTCGTCGCCATTTTTGCACTGATCCTGCTCGCACTGACCCTCTACGGCATCGTCGCCTGGCTGGAAAGTTATCTGCTCAAATGGCAGGCCTGGCGGAATCAATAAACTTGCTCTCGTCGCCGTCCCCGGCGGCGAGGACGCCGCCCAGAGCATTGCACAAACAGGAAATCTATTAATTTCAGGAGATTTACCAGATGTTCAAAAAACCACGACTTCTTTTCATCCTCATTCTGCTCAGCTTGATCGTTTCGGCTTGTGGGGCCACTGCTACACCCAAGCCCGCCGAATTGACCCAAATTCGCCTGCCAATGGGTTTCATCCCCAACATCCAGTACGCACCCTACTATGTGGCTGTGGATAAAGGGTATTTCGCGGAGGCAGGCCTTGAGATCGAGTTTGATTACAGCTTTGAAACGGACGGAGTCGCCCTTGTCGGCGCCGGGCAACTTCCCTTTTCGGTCGTCTCCGGAGAACAAGTCCCGATGGCGCGGGCGCAGGGATTACCCGTCGTCTATGTCGCCGCCTGGTATAGGGATTATCCCGTTTCTGTCGTCTCCAAAGTGGAGCAGGGCATTATTACTCCCGCTGATCTGGCTGGCAAAAAGATCGGTCTTCCCGGTCTCTTTGGTGCCAATTATGTCGGTTTTATCGCCCTGCTGCATGCCAACGGATTGAGCGAAAGCGACCTTACGCTGGATGCGATCGGTTTCAACCAGGTCGAGGCTTTGGCAACTGATCAGGAGGAGGCCATCGTTGGCTATACGGCGAACGAGCCAATCCAGCTGGCGGCACAGGGCTACGAGGTCAATGAGATCCGCGTAGCCGATCATGTCAAGTTGGCATCCAATGGCCTGCTGACCAATGAGAAAACAATTGCCGAAGACCCCGAATTGATCCGCAAAATGATCGCGGCTTTTCTGCGCGGCCTGGAGTATGCCGCCGACCATCCGGATGAAGCTTATCAGATCAGCAAAAAATATGTCGAAAATTTGGGTGAGGCAGATGAAGCCACCCAAAAGCAGGTTTTGGCAACATCCATTGAATTCTGGCAGATAGAGCAGCCCGGTTACTCCGATCCGCAAGCCTGGGAAAATATGAATAACGTTCTTTTTGAGATGGGATTTATTCCAGAGTTGATCGATATCGATGCAGCCTATACGAACGAATTTTTACCCTAATATTCACCCTCACCCCCAACCCCTCTCCCGCTTGCGGGAGAGGGGAGTCCGAGCAGATTAAGGACGGGGTGAGGGCTATCACCTATACAAAAAATAATGAAAAATCCCCCCATCCTGACCGTCCAGCAAATGGACATGACCTTCCCCGACAGCAACGGTGGCCTGCATGCGGTTGAAAACATCTCTTTCGAGGTTTGCCCGCAGGAATTCGTCTGCGTGATCGGGCCCTCCGGATGCGGCAAAAGCACACTGCTCCGCGTTCTGGGAGGCCTGCTCACCCCCACAAATGGAAAGGTCGTCTTTGCAGGGGGAGAGCCACGGATCGGGATGGTTTTTCAACAATCCAATCTGATGCCCTGGCGCAATGTTTTGGAAAATATCCTCCTGCCGCTGGAGCTGGAGGGGATGGATACAAATGAAGCCCGCGCCAAAGCACAGGATTTGATCGATCTCGTTGGGCTGAGCGGATTCGAGGGGAACTGGCCGCGCGATCTTTCAGGGGGGATGGCGCACCGCGTCGCTCTTGCCCGGAGTTTGGTCCACGACCCGGATATCCTCCTCCTGGATGAGCCTTTCGCCTCCCTCGACGCCCTGACCCGCGAGCGAATGGGGACAGAGTTACTGCGCATCTGGCAGGCGCGTCAGAAGACCGTCATCATGGTGACGCATTCGATCAGCGAGGCAATTTTCCTCTCTGACCGGGTGATCGTGCTTTCTCAGCGCCCCGGCAGCATCAAACTGGATCTGGAGGTTGACCTGCCCCGTCCACGCACGGAGGAGATGCTGTATACCTCCCAATTTGGGAAGATGGCAAGACAATTGAAGGAAGCGATAGAGTAAGAGAAAATCAAATAAAGCATGCTGTAGTAGCGACTTTTGTCGCTTTTTGGAGATGGATAACGGCTAAAGCCGTTACTACTTTTATTAGATGTCTACTTCCAAAGCGTGTGTTTGAAATACTCGCTTTTTTATTTTGTCTCATCCACCCTGACAAAAAGATGCAATCCCAAGACTCCTGCGCCGAGGGCAGTTAACGCGATGCCGACGCCGAAATTGTCGGCGAGCAGGCCCAGCAGCGGGGCAAAGATAGCCGTCAGAATTGTGGTGAACTGCGCCTCGACGGAGAGTCCCGAGGCCATAATTCTGCTATCGATCTGGTCGCTGATATAGGCGACATCCATTGGGCGGCGCAAAGAGCGCAGCGCGTAAAAGGCCAAAAAGGCAAGAATGGATAAGAAGATCATATTTGCCCAGGTCGCAAAGCCAGCCAGAAAGAGCAGTCCTGCGCCAAGCAAAAAGGTGGTGTTAATGGCGCGTCCCAAACTGGTGAAACGCTGGCTGAATTTTGCGGCGCTGCGTGAGGCGTAGCTGGTGAAGAGATAGATCACAAAATAGACGATGCCGATCAGCACCGCGCCACGCTGCACGTCACTGAGCCCCCCCTGGTTTCCCCCCATAAACAGGGGGAAGAATACGAATGAGAGGGCAAAACCCTCCAGGATCGGTTGCAGATAATCCTTGGTCGCTTTGAAGGAGCCCCCATTGACCGAACTGTTGAGAAGGCCACGTAAAGCAGGCCGATTGGCAAAGATCCCGCCAAAGTCGCGGAGAGTCTTTTTGGTCTGGTTCCAGATCTCGTTAAATGGGACACGCTCCAGATCGCCATCCAATGCTTTGGGGTACGAGAGCAAGTTGAATAAATCCAAAGTATAGGGAATCATGGATGCCAAGAACATGATCCTATAGCTGCCCGTGTAAAAGACCAGGGACGCCGCGATGAGGGCGTTGGTCGCTGAGCCAAGCTGCGAAAAGGAGCGCGTGCGCCCGTAATAGGCGACTTTGAGACCTTCCCGTCCGGTGATCTTGAGATGCTCCAGGATCAGGGCTTTGTGCGTACCCGAGCGGAAGGCCTCCCCAAAGGCAAAGAGGATCATCGCCAGCGCGTAGAGCGAAAAACTGGCAAAAAGATAGAAAATGACGAAAGAGATCAGATAGGAGGCGAAGGCCATCACCATCGCCTTGCGACGCCCGAAAGCATCCGCAAAGACGCCGGTCGGGATCTCGAGGATATTCGTCGCCACATCGCGGATGGAGTAGAGCAGCCCGATCTGTAAAAAGCTCAGCCCGGCCTCGCGGAAGATCAGGATGATGAAGGGGTCGAAGAAGCGCAGATTCTTGAGAAAACCGTAGGCGGCGAAGCGGGGGAACATGCGGTCGGATTTTAGGTTCATGGGATGGTCGGGTTGCCTTAGAACCAGCCAGAAAATGAATTTTCGGCTGAGATAATAAGTCCGTTTAAACGGACTTCCTGTCTAAGTAGAGATTTCAATCTCTCATTAGAAAGGAAAGGGATCAACATGTACCTGATAATCGGCTTGGTTATCTTTGACACCTTTTCTTTTCCCTGAAATTCCAAAATCGGTAGGTCCTTCGTCTATTTCATCATACCTTTCCAACCATGCATTTGTGTTTTCTTCTGCGTGATGTTTTTTCTGGTTTTCCACATAAGCAATGGCAATTGGGCGTTGTTTTTCCCCGACGCTCAAAGAACCGTAGCCGCGTTGCCAGGCAAAACGCTCCCCTTCGGGTTTTATGACATGATTGACAAAAAAACTGCTTGCACCTTTGAGTTTTTTGACCCCCTCAGCAACAGCAAGTTTTGGAGGGATAGCCCCTACAAGATGAGTATGCTCGTACCAGCCGTTAATCGCGTAAATGATGATGCCTATCTCATCGCTTTTGCTGACGATATAGGCATATAAGTCTTTTTCCAACTCTGCGGTGATGAGATGCTCGCGGTTTTTCGTCGCCCAAACCATATGATAATAATTGCGCCAGAATGTCATTTGTAAAAATCTCCTTTTTACCTACCCGTGAAAAGAGAATACCAGATGCGATTATAAACAAGAATTTTTCCATTATTCGCAGAAATAAATTTTCGGCTGAGATAATAAGTCCGTTTACGCTAAAGCGTACTACGCGAAACGGACTTTCTATCAAGTCCTAGCGTTGAGATCATTCACCGCTCACTGCCCTTCTGATTAAATTTTCCTGATCCACTGATTCCTGAGCAGATAATTTGTCAAGGCCCAGCCAGACCAAAAACTCGACGTTTCCCTTTGGTCCCTGGATCGGCGAGCGGAGCAGTCCGAGCAGGGAGAAACCTTTTGATGTCGCGAAATCAAGGATTTCGTGCAACACTCTTTTGTGGATTTCTGTGTCACGGATAACGCCCTTGCCCTGAGAAACTTCTTTGCGGGTGGCTTCGAATTGGGGTTTGATCAGGGCGATAATACCCCCCTCCAGCTCCCCCCGTGAAACGGGGGGAGAGACAGTGGGGGGCGGTGGTAGAAACCACCCCATTACCACAGGCAATAAAACTTTCAACGAAATAAAGGAGGCATCGATCACGACCAGATCGACAGGTTCAGCCAGTTTTTCGACATGACGGGCGTTGGTCTTTTCCATCACAACCACGCGGGGATCGTTGCGCAACTTCCAATCGAGGATGCCGTGACCCACGTCGATGGCGAAGACTTTGGCGGCCCCGTTTTGAAGCAGGCAATCGGTGAATCCACCGGTGGATGCGCCAGCGTCCGCGCAAACGAGACCCTGCACGTCGACGGAAAATGCATCCAAAGCGGCGGCAAGTTTCTCTCCCCCGCGCGAGACGAAGCGCGGGCCTTGATCGACCGTCAAGTCTGCGTCATCCTGAACGATCTGAGAAGGCGTGACTGCGAGCTGTCCGTCCACGCGCACTTTCCCCGCGATCACAAGGCGCTGGGCGAGGTCATTCGATTCGGCGAGATCATGTTCAACGAGGAGCTGATCAAGACGTTTTTTTGGCATGACAATATTGTACGTCAGAATAAAGCCGAATGCCTCTTGACATTCTTTATAACTTCCCGTACAATCATCGCAAAAATACGATAAAAGAACTGAGGAGAGAAAATGATGAGCACAAATACTATTCCTGAAGCCTGCTGCACATTGGATATTAACGGAGAAAAACAAGAAAAGCTGGTCGCAATGTTCAAGGCCCTGGGCAACCCGACCCGTTTTGAGATCATGAAATTCCTGGTCACGCACCCGGGATGCATTACCGGCGATGTCGTTAACTTTTTGCCAATTGCCCAGGCAACGGTCTCCCAACACCTGAAGGTCCTTCGGGATGTCGGCTTCATTGAAGGGACGATTGAGGGCGCTGCGACAAGCTACTGCCTGCACGAAGAGAATATCACCTGGTTTCGATCTAAAGTTGGGGATATATTTTAGGAGAAATTTTTTTACTACTACGCATTGTAAAATTACGATAAAGGGAGAGGTTTATGTTTGACCAAATTATGGCAATCCTGGATTATGTAGTTGAGAGTTTTATTCACATCTGGCCCTATTTG